>JANQPS010000119.1 GCA_028285365.1 Thermoanaerobaculia bacterium
GACACCTACGCAGCTCGGAACTTCATGCTGGAGACCTACCCGTTTCTCGATGCCAAGCGCGTGGGGATCGTCGGTTGGAGTCACGGCGGCCTGCACGCACTCATGAACGTGTTCGAGCACGGCTCTGACTATGCCGTCGCGTTCGCGGGGGTGCCGGTGAGTGATCTCATCGCGCGAATGGGCTACAAGACCCAGGGTTATCGCGACCTGTATTCGGCGGACTACCACATCGGCAAGTCGGCATTCGAGAACGTGGAGGAGTATCGGCGCCGTTCTCCCTCGTGGAATGCCCACAAGTACGATGGCACGCCGCTTCTCATCAACGGCAACACGAACGACGAAGACGTCAACGTCTTCGAGGTCGAGCGCATGATCCAGGCGCTCCAGTCGACTGGTCGTTCAGGGTTCGAGTACGAGATCTACGAGGACGAGCCGGGTGGGCATGCTTTCGACCGTCTGGACACGCCGAGAGCCAAACAGATTCGCCAGAAGATGTATCGGTTCCTGGCAAGTCGACTCGACCCGGAGCGTCCGCCTGAATGAGCGCCGCCGCTGACGAATCTTGGGGATGGAGGAGGACACCGATGCGGGGAGCTGAGCCGGCCGAGTTCAACTTCGAGAGGCGCTCGGGCGGAGGAGACAAGAGGTCCTTGGTGGTGCTGTGGCACATCGTGTTGGCGCTCGGCTTTGTGCCCTCTTTCGCGGTCGGAGCCACCGTGAGCCCGGCGGGCACCGTCGTCGAGCCGGTCAGGACGTCGCCGGCGCGAGGCGAGGAGACCTCTGACAGCGAGCCGCAGACCGCGGGTCCGAGTGGTGTGATTGCGCCCGAGCTCTTGGGGAACCTCGACTATCGGATGATCGGTCCGCACCGCGGGGGGCGGGTCACGGCAGTCGCCGGGGTCGAACAGTATCGGGACGTTTTCTACATGGGCGCCACGGGTGGCGGGGTCTGGAAGACGGAAGACGCAGGGACCACCTGGCTCAGCCTCTCTGATCAGAGTTTCGCGACCGCAGCGATCGGAGCCATCGATGTTGCGGACTCGGATCCGAGCGTCGTCTATGCCGGCACCGGATCGGCCTGCATTCGAAGCAACATCATCACCGGGCGCGGTGTCTATCGCTCGAACGACGGAGGCGAGAACTGGCTCGACCTCGGACTCCGCCAGTCCGGTGCGATCGGCGACCTGGTAGTTCACCCGACGGACCCGGATCTCGTCTACGTGGCAGCGCTGGGGCAGATCTTCGGCTCCAACGAGCAGCGCGGCGTCTTTCGGTCGTCGGATGGAGGTGCCAGTTGGGAGCGAGTGCTCTACGTATCGGACCAGGTGGGAGCCGTTGATCTCTCGCTCGACCGGTCCAATCCGCGGCGCATCTTCGCATCGATGTGGCGGGCTGAGCGCAAGCCTTGGACGATCATCAGCGGGAGCGAGGACAGTGGACTGTTCCTGACCATGGACGGAGGCGACACCTGGGAGAAGGTCGGCGGTGGTCTCCCCAGCGGCCTCGTCGGGAAGATCGCGGTCGAGATCTCGCCGGCCGACCCCAAGCGAGTCTGGGCGCTGGTCGAGGCCCTGGATAGCGAGCGCGGCCTCTATCGATCGGACGATGGTGGTTCCAGCTGGGAGCAGGTCAATGACCAGGTGAGCCTGACGTATCGCCCCTGGTACTACACCCACTTGACCGCGGATCCGCTTCAGCGTGAGACGGTCTACGTCAACAACGAGACCTTCTGGGTGTCGACGGATGGCGGGCGCAACTTCGAGGCGCGAGCGACCCCGCATGGCGACAACCACGCACTCTGGATCCACCCCAACGATTCGCAGCTCATGGTCCAGGGTAATGATGGAGGAGCGAACGTCTCTCGAGATGGTGGGCGAACGTGGTCTCCTCAGTGGAACCAACCCACCGCCGAGCTCTACCAGGTCGCGGTCGACGATGCCTTCCCGTACCGGGTCTACGGCGCGCAGCAGGACAACTCGACGATCTCGGTGCCGAGCCGGATCACGCGACGCCCGCTCGATCCGAAGCAGAACTGGGAAGAGGTCTCGGGTTGTGAGACGGGGCCCATCGTGCCGCATCCTCGCAATCCGTCTCTCATCCTGGGAGGCTGCAAGGGGCGCCATAGCGTTTACGACCGGCGCACCGGCCAGGTGAGACAGTACTGGGTCTATCCCCATTTCAACTATGGGCACACGACGGCGGACATGCCCTTTCGCTTCCAGCGCACCGCCCCGATGATCGTCTCGCCGCACGATCCCGACGTGATCTATCACGGCTCTCATGTCCTGCATCGGTCCGACGACGAAGGTCGCAGCTGGGCGGTCATCTCGCCAGACCTCACGCGCAACGATCCCGAGCACCAGATGTACTCCGGTGGCCCGATCACTCGTGACATCACCGGAGAGGAGATCTATAGCTCGATCTATGCGGTCGCCGAGTCGCCCCTCGAAGAGGGAGTACTCTGGGTCGGATCGAATGATGGTCCGATCCACATCACGAGAGATGGTGGTGAGACGTGGACCGAGATCACGCCGCCGGATCTGCCGGCTGGTGGACGCGTGAATCGGATCGACGCGTCAGCGCATGCTCAGGGCAAAGCCTACGCGTCGGTCTACAGATTCCAGCTCGACGATTGGCGTCCGTACGTTCTTCGCTCCGATGACTATGGTGCGTCCTGGCAACTGCTGACGAACGGGGAGAACGGTATTCCAGCCGACACTCCCGTGCGAGTCGTGCGCGAGGATCCGGCTCGCGCCGGCTTGCTGTACGCCGGGACGGAGTTCGGGCTGTACGTCTCGTTCGACGACGGCGCAAATTGGCAGTCTCTACAGCTCGATCTCCCGATCGTGCCGGTCACGGACATACAGATCCACCGTGAAGATCTCGTTCTGTCCACCATGGGAAGGTCGTTCTGGATACTCGACAACGTGACCTCTCTTCACGCTCTCAGCGACCGCCTTCGTGCGAGCCGCATCCGTCCCGTCGTCGCGTTGGCTGACGACCAGCCAGTGGTTCTTCTGACGCCGAGGGACGAGGTCCGTGCCCGCTGGGTGGGCTCGCTCGAACGGAGCTTTCCCGGACATGCTCCTGACTACAGTGGCGCCGGGGTCATGATCGACTACCAGATCGTCGAGCCTCAGGACTCGCTCGAGCTGCAGATCCTGGATGAATCCGGCACGGCCATTAGGCAGATTGGTGTCGACGACATCGGGGTCGCACCGAGGGTGAGTCAGGGGATGCGAGGGCCTCGTGGACCGCAGCTGCCTTCTGAGCTCTCCGGCAATCCAGGTCTTCATCGCTTCGTCTGGGATCTCCGGCATGAGGGACCCATCTCGCTGGCCACCGGCTCGCCCTCAGGCAGAGGGCCACTAGTCAGTCCAGGGACGTATCGCGTCCGACTCAAGTGGCCCGGAGGGTCCGCGACCGAGTCGTTCGAGATCGCTATCGATCCGCGAGTCGAGGCGGTGGGGATCAGCGAGGACGACATCGAAGCGCAGGAGACGCTGCAGCTCGAGGTCCGAGACGCGCGCTCGGAGCTGCGTCGAGGAGTCCGGCTGATCCGCGATCTGACGTCTCAGTTGGATCAGCTTGCCGAGAGATCGAGTGAGGCCGGTCATCCTCCGGCGTTGGCAGAAGCGAGTCGGCGGCTGGTCGTCGAGCTCGAAACGGTCGAGGAGGCTCTCGTGCAGACCGTCAGTGGCAAGGTCGGTGCGGAGCTCGAGCCTCAGTTGGACTCCCAGCTCGGCTACCTCTACGGCATGATCAGCTCTGCTGATCAGCGTCCCGGTCGTGATGCCTACGAGCGGTTTGCGGATGTGCGCGCGATCCTCGACGATCGGCTCGCGGAGCTCGATGCGTTGATCGAGCGAGATGTGGCTCAGCTGAATCGGGATTTTCGCGATCGGGACGTGCCTGCAGTCTTCGTCGAGCGCGATGGCTGATCGTCGCGCTGCTTACAGAGCGGCGAGTGCCTGCTATACGATGCGCCACGCGTTGCGCACGAGACTTACCCAGAGAGGCCAAGGCCCTGGGTGGGCCAAACGGTTGTCATCGATCGGATGGCACGAGGCGGAGCTCGTTGACCTCTGATCCGATCGATGGCCTGGAGAACACTGCCTGGAGAACATGATGTCGCTCAAGATCACTTTCCTCGGTCATTCAGGATTTCTTTTCAGTGACGGAACCCACACGCTGGCCGTGGATCCCTTTCTCACCGGGAACCCGGTGGCCAAACATGCGCCGACAGATATCGCGGCGCAGTTCATCGCGCTCTCTCACGGTCATCAGGACCATGTAGGAGACTCGCTCGAGATCGCCAAGAGCAACAATGCCAACGTGATTGGAGCCTTCGAGATCTGCAACTACTTCACGGAGCAGGGGCATGAGAACGTGAACCCGGCGAACCCCGGTGGGCAGGTTGCGACGGACTTCGGCTGGGTCGCCTTGACTCAAGCGTTCCACTCGTCGTCTTTCGAGGGGCAGTACATGGGTATGCCCTGCGGTCTCATGATTCACATGGCAGGCAAGACCGTGTATCACATGGGGGACACGACGATCTTCGGCGACATGAAGTTGCTCGGAGAGATCTACTCACCGGATCTGACCTGCGTGCCGATTGGCGACCGCTTCACCATGGGGCCGGCGATTGCGACTCGCGCTGCCGAGCTGGTGGGTGCTGCCAAGGCAGTTCCGATCCACTACGATACCTGGCCACCGATTGCCCAGGATCCAGCAGACTTCAGCCCTGACGGGGTCGAGGTCATCGTGATGGAGCCCGGTGGGGAGCTCACGCTCGACTGACTTCTGCGCTTCGACCTGAGTCACTTGCGCCTGATCGTTGGCGATCGAATCGAGCCACCGACCGAGCTGGCCGGGGAGCCAGCCGGAAGCGGCTCTCGGGAGTGTTGCTCATGAAGAGCTACGAGGCGCAACTCTTCGTCGCCAGCCAGGATGGTGATCGCGCGGGCCGAACCGTGGGCACGGTCACTGTCCGCGAAGGCGCGCTGTGTTTCGTCGCCTCGGAGGCGGGAGATCGCAGCGCTCGTCTCCCGCTGAGCGGCCTCGAATGTCGGAGCGGCGGGTTGGAGCACGAGAACCTGTTCTTCAGCTCCTCGATGGTGCCGGGGCTCGAGTTGATGGTCGATCGGGACATCGGCGAGGCGCCAGAGCTCGCGGGAATGGAGGGCGTGGCTCGTGCCGTGAGACGGCGGCGCCTTGTTCGCTTGAGATACTTCGGGGTCGTGGGATGTGGCTATCTCCTGGTCGCTATCGTGGTCGTCGGCGGGCTGTTCATCGCGGGGATGGTGCTCGAAGAGCCTCTACGCTGGCTCTGGGATCGGCTGTGATCACGGGGGCTCGGCGAGACGCGCCAGCCGAATCGGGCCCCACCTGCCTGTTATCCTGGGTTGTAATCGAACCTGCCGACACAAACCTGATGAGGCGCTGATAGAGGGTCAATGGGCGCGGCATTCGTCGCGAGTCTCTTTTGTGCTAGTTGCCGCATCGGCCAGCGAAGTCAGAAGAGCAGGGTCAGTACAGAACAGTCAGTACGGAGCAGTCAGTACGGAGTCGTCAGTACGGAGAAGGAGTGCCGGTTGTCATGAATCTCGCACTGGTCAATGTCAAAGGTGGTGTCGGTAAGACCACCACGGCGGTGAACCTGGCCGTGTCGTTTGCGTCGTCCGGACTCAGGACGCTCATCATCGATCTGGACCCACAGTGCTCCACGAGCTGTGCGCTCGGTATCGAAGACCACGAGCCCAACGTTGCGGACGTCGTCATGAGACGTCGTGACCTCAAGGATTCGCTTCAACCCACGAGCTCCGAGAATCTGTCCATTCTGAGGGGGTCTTTGGAGCTCGCCGGAGCAGATCTCGAACTCAGCCGCCGCAAGGCCCCGGTTCAAACGGTACGCGACGCGCTCAAACCAGTCAGGCGTCGCTTCGACATGGTGGTGATCGACTCGCCACCTGGTCTCTCTCTGTATTCGCTGATGGCGCTCGATGCCGCAGGCGCCTACGTCGTGCCCACAGTTCCTCATCCTCTCGCGGCCGACGCTCTCGACCAGTTCTTCAGCGGTCTGGAATCGGTGTCCTCGCGGCTCGGCAAGAAGCCCACACTGCTGGGCATCCTGCTCACCATGGTCGATCACCGCACCAAGCTGACCGACGAGCTCGTCAAGGTCACGCGTCGCAAGTACGGCCGATCGGTCATGCGAACCGAGATTCCTCTGAATGTGCAGCTGGCTGTGGCCTCCGGCCGCGGCCGGTCGATCTTCAACCACGAGAGCTGGTCGACCGGCGGGGCTGCGTATCGTCGCCTCGGTGGTGAGGTGCTTCGGCGGGCGCGCAAAGAAGGTCTTCTCTGATTCCCGGGACTTCTCCGGGGCGGCCCAGACTAGGAGTGCCCAGACCAAGAGTTCCCAGACCAAGAGTGCCCGGACCAAGAGTGCCCGGACCAAGAGTGCCCGGACCAAGAGTGCCCAGACCAAGAGTGCCCAGATCCAGGAGTGCCAGATCGCTCCAGGCTTGATCGCAGGCAACTCGAGAGGCGCTGCATGACCCGTATCGATCAGTTCGAGAGTGCCTTCAGGGCAACCTCACCCTGATCGGCTCGGCGTCCACTCTGGTTGCCGTCACCATCATCCACAAGCACGGACTACGGCTTTCGTTCGCAGCCTTCGTGAAGAGGGCTTTGCCGTTCGCCGTGGCCCAGATCGCGCTGGCGGTGATCTACGTACTGGGGCTTGGCGTTCTCGTCGGTGGCTGACCCGAGATGGAAGGGCCGAGTGACTCAAAGTCGGCCGCTCACCTACCAACTCAACTACAATCGGAATGAGCGCTCGACCGGGCCGGTTGTCGTGGCCGACGGGCAGCTTGGAGTGCGATTCATCACGCGACGCCGGCCGTCGGTGTCGGTAGCCTGGAGACCCTCGGTGGGCATACTTAGCCGTTTTCTCAATCGATCGGACGACTCGAGAGTCGAGGAGCTCAGCTCTGGTCCGTCGCCTCGCTCGCTAGCTCTCTACCACTACGATTCCTGTCCCTTTTGCGTCAGGGTAACCCGAGTTCTCGCAGGGCTGGATGCCGACATCGAGCTGCGCAATACCCAGCGCGATCCGTCACACAGGAAAGAGCTGATCGAGGGTGGCGGTCGTTCTCAGGTGCCATGCTTGAGGATCGAGGGTGAGGATGGTCGGGTGACCTGGCTCTACGAGTCCGGGGACATCATCAAGTATCTCACCGCGAAGTTTCAGCCGGCCTGAGGTCTCAGCCTCGGTCATAACCTAGCCTGGGGGCCTCATCCGAGTTCTGTGCGCGCGGAGGCGTGCGCTGAGGATTCGCTCGGCCGCGCGCTCTCCGAGCCTCGAGAAACCGCGCCTCAGTCGGGGAGCTTGGGGGTCTCGGGAAGGGTTTCGATCCACGCGTCGAGCTCCGTGATGCGGTCGAGCCAACAACGGAGATGGTCGAAGCCGTCGATCGGCATCCGGGCTGGCTCGTGATAGGTCAGATAGACCGACACAGAGACGTCGGCCAGTGTCAGATGATCGCCAACGAGCCAGTCACGCCTGGACAGCTGGCCGTCCAGGACCTCGCCGAAGCGGTGGATGGCGTCGAGCGCGTCGTGCAGTCGCGCCGTGTCCGTCGGAGTGTCGTCGGCCATGAGTCGTTTCGCCAGACGCTCGTAGACGACCGTTCCGCAGGCCGGGCCCCAGTGGCTTGACTGCCAGAACTGCCACTTCGCAACCTCAGCTCGCTGTCTTGGGTCGTCGGGCCACAGCTTCTGGCCGGGCGTTTGACTGGCCAGATACTGCATGATGGCGTTGGATTCCCAGAGAGAGAAGTTGCCATCGATCAAGAGCGGCGTCAGCCCGTTCGGGTTGAGCGCAAGGAACTCGTCGTCGGCTTCCCAGTTTCCGAGGATGTCGCATTCCTCGATCTCGAGCTGGGTGCCAAGCAGATGGGCGGAGACGAGGACCTTCCGGGAGTTCGGAGACAGTGAGTGTGAGAAGAGCTTCATCGCAATCAATACGATAGCTCGTGACGCCCGACTCGGCCACGGCCAGGGTCGTCCAGGCGCAATCGAAGCCTGGAGAACCGCTGGCCTCGTTCTTTCGACTCGCGGCCGCTCGAATCAGTAGCGCTGGACTTCAGGATCGACTTCGAGGCTCCAGGAGTCGATACCGCCAGCCAGGTTGAATGACCGCTCGATACCGTGCTCGCGCATCAAGCGGACGGCACGAGTCGATCGAGGACCGTGATGACAGTGCACGACCCACTTGGCGTTGGGATCGAGCTCGCTCAATCTGGTCTCGAGGTCGCCAATGGGTATCCAACTGGCTCCATCGATCACGCAGATTTCGCGCTCTTCAGCCGAGCGGACGTCGAGCAGGCGAGCCTCGCCGGTGCTCAACCATACGTTGGCGTCGACGGGCGAAACGTCGATCGCCGAGGTGTCGTCTACGTGATCGGGGGCGGGCAGTCCACAGAACTGCTGATAGTCGATCAGCTCGGTTTGGGTCGGATTCTCGCTGCAGATCGGGCAGTCAGGGTTCTTGCGTAGCTTGAGCTCGCGGAAACTCATGCGGAGCGCATCGAACAAGAGCAGGCGTCCGATCATCGGATCACCCGCGCCGACGATGAGCTTGATCACTTCGTTGGCCTGGAGGCTGCCGATGATTCCGGGCAGTACGCCGAGAACGCCGCCTTCTGCACACGACGGGACCAGACCCGGCGGAGGAGGCTCGGCGAAGAGGCACCGGTAGCAGGGGCCTTTCTTGCCCCAGAAGACCGAAACCTGACCCTCGAAGCGAAAGATCGAACCGTAGACGTTCGGCTTGCCGAGGAGGACACAGGCGTCATTGACGAGATAACGGGTGGGGAAGTTGTCCGTCCCGTCGACGACGATGTCGTAGTCCTCGAGAATCTCGAGCGCGTTCGAGGAGTCGAGAAGAGTCTGGTGCTTCTGCAGCTCGATGTGCGGGTTGATCTGAGCCAGTCGGTCGCCGGCGGCGTCGAGCTTCGGTCGCCCGACATCGTCCTGTCCGAACAGCAGCTGGCGATGGAGGTTGGACTCGTCGACGACATCGAAGTCCACCAGGCCCAGAGTGCCGACGCCTGCGGCCGCGAGATACATGCCCGTCGGCGAGCCGAGGCCGCCGGTACCCACCAGGAGGACCTTGGCAGCTTTGAGCTTTTCCTGGCCCGACTTGCCGATCTCGGGGAGGATGAGGTGGCGGCTGTAGCGCCTGATTTCGGCGGGCTCGAGCTCGGGGAGAGCGGGGACGACGGCTTCAGCGACGGTCATTGTCCAACTCCTCCAGCGATCGACGGAATGATGGCCAGCGTATCGCCATCCTCGACCGCTGTGGCCTCACGCTCGAGGTACCTGACGTCTTCGTCGTTGAGAAAGACGTTGACGAACGTGCGTAGGGTGCCCTCGGGCGAGAAGAGGTGCGGCTCGAGCTGCTGGTGATCCGTGACGAGAGCCTTCATGGCCTCGCCT
The DNA here is from genome assembly GCA_028285365.1 of Thermoanaerobaculia bacterium. Classification (GTDB taxonomy): domain Bacteria; phylum Acidobacteriota; class Thermoanaerobaculia; order Multivoradales; family Multivoraceae; genus JANQPS01. Next base: position 9,505 of record JANQPS010000119.1, read on the forward strand.
ACAGTGCTGGCTTCGACGACGACCTCGGCCTGTTCTCCGGTGAACCGGCGTAGAGGGGTGGGAATCTGGATCTGGACACTCATGTCTTGAACTCCTCAGAACGAGGTTCGTGGGGTGATGGATGGCTGGCCGCTTCGCAGCGGCAGGCGATCTTGGTTCGCGGATTCACGAGACGACCTCTCGCTGGGATCGAGACGGACTCGTATGAATCGCTTCTTGATCGAAGGCGGAACGATCGTCCCGCAGCCGCCAGCTGCGCTGGTCGGCGACCTCTCCGCCGCGCACTGACACGATCAGATAACTCAAATCGGGCCACGCGTACTCCCGATCGAAGTCGCTGGGCTCCGAAGGGTGATCGGGATGTGAATGGTAGTAGCCGATGATGGCTCGACCTTCGCGATCAGCGTCGCGCTGAGCCGCCAGGATCGTTTCAGGCTCGATGAGGTAGCGATTGTGGCGTGCCGAGTCTTCACGGGTGTTCGAAGCAGCGATCAAACGGTGGACGACTGCGGCAGACGCTGCCCAGTCCAGCTGCCCGATCAGGATCCCGCAGCACTCCTCGGGATAAGTGCGAGTGGCGTGATCTCGAATGGCGTCGAGCTGCTCTCTGGTCAGGCTGATGGAGTGGCTCGGGGGCGTGGTCTCGTCCATCAGACCTCCTCCCAAAAGGACTCGCTGAGATACTTCATGGCGTCGTCGCACAAGATGGTGACGACGACACCTTCGTCCAGATCGGCGGCCACTTCGAGTGCTGCCGATACGTTAGCGGCTGCCGAGATCCCGACCAGCAGTCCGTAGTCACGCGCTAGTCGCTTGACCATGGAGTACGCGGCTTCGGTGCTGATCGCGCGGTCCTCGTGAGCCTGCTGAGGATCGTAGATCGCGGGCACGATTGCGGACTCCATGTGCTTCATCCCTTCCAGGCCGTGAATGGGACTGTCGGGTTGAATCGAGACGGTGCGAATCGAGTTCGACTGTTCTACGAGGTAGCGCGAGACTCCCATGAAGGTGCCGCTCGTTCCGAGCCCTGTGACGAAGTGCGTGACCTGTCCCGATGTCTGTCGCCAGATCTCAGGTCCCGTCGTTTCGTAGTGCGCGCGCCAGTTCTCGGGATTCCCGTACTGGTCGAGGTAGACGAGCTCGGAACGTTCTCGAGCGAGACGTTTTGCTTCACGGATGGCGCCGTCACTCCCGTCGAGTGGATCGGTCAGGATGAGCTCAGCGTCGTAGGCCCGCAGCAGACGTTTTCGTTCTGGACTGGCATTGGCAGGCAGGCAGAGGGTGACACCAAAGCCCATCGCCGCACCCAGCATGGCGTAGGCGATACCGGTGTTGCCCGAGGTGGCGTCGAGCACACGGCCTCCCGGCGCGAGTCGGCCGGTATCCAGTGCCTCACGGACCATCGCCAAGGCCGGTCTGTCTTTGACCGAGCCTCCCGGGTTGCAGTATTCGGCCTTGGCGAGGAGCTGCACTCTGGGCGAGGGCACCAGGGGTGAGAGATCGATGAGAGGCGTGTTGCCGATGAGCTCGACGACATGATCACCCTGACGCTTGTTCGACACGGTGTCGGCGATGGGCTGGACTGTCATGTCGAGTCCTGGCATGCCGAGTCCTGGCGGGCCTGAATCGGCCGGAGGCGAAGTCGAAGCGTCGTCATGAGCTGTTACTCGCAGGGTTCACGCGATCGGTTTGGTGCCCGACCGGCGAGGACAGATGATCGAAGGAGGTTGGTGGGCGACGGAGAGGGGCGGTGACCGGGCGTCCTCGAGTGAGGTGGCGTCGAAACAGGGTTCTAGAACGAGTGTCGGTCAGTACTACGCTCGGAGATGGAGCACTGGTTCTCGTGCTGCACGCTGGAGTGACGAGTTTGACTCCTCACGAGCCAGCCGAGCCGGGTGGGGTGTCGCGGGATTCGTCAGCGTCGAGTGTCGAGAGCGTCATTCGCCGACGCTCCGGAGCTCACGATCCCGCTAGATACACGCGCAGCTACAGGTCCACGGACCGACGACGCGTCGCGGCTTCGAGAGGTCGAGGACTTCGGTCCTGCCTCGAGCGGCTGCACTCGTCTGGTGGGACTTGCGGCTGGCTGACAACATCGCTTGGTCAAGGTAGCGTTGACAGGACAGTGATGTCAAGCCGCCGGGTCGTTGCGCACCGACTCGAAGTGGGCTCGAGCGGCGGGATCGAGCGCTGAAACGAGGGACTGAAGGGGTCGTACGCTGGGGTGATCTGATGAGCCGTGAGGGTTCGTGATCGCGGTCGAGGTAACGTGAAGCGAGGGCAAACAGCACGCTGGCTCGTGAGGGCGGTCGTCATCATCCTGGCAGGGTGGGCGACAGTGGCTTTGTGGCTGGAGGTCGAGCGCGCGAGCGCAACGCTTTGGCTTCCTGACACGCCGCCGAGCCTGTGGCGATTCGACAGCCCCCCGGTCCAGGCACTGGGCTCGGCTCTCCAAGCGGTGGACCAGGCGGTACCTCGGGGGAGCGTCGTGGTCATCGAGGCCAACGAGCTCGCTCCGTCCGAGCTCTTTTTCCTCATGATGTGGTGCTCGTACTACCTTCCCCGTCACGATGTGGTTCGCCCCCATGTCGGAACCGAAGGGCCTCGCTACGTCTGGTCGTATCCGGAAGGTAGCTTGCGCCTCGCCCGTGCGTCGGTGCGGGATCTCGCCACCGATGACGGCGGTGTCGTCGGCTCTCCCCGATGACGTTCGTGACCGTGCTCACCTCCGTGGCCATCGGCATGGCTCTGCTGTCTCTGGGGCGGTTGGTGCTCGGTCCAGCGAGTGGTCTGATCGAGCTCGCTTGCCGCGTGCTCGCCGGAATGGTCGTTCTTCACTTCGCTCTGACAGTGCTGGACCTCGCGGGAGTCAGCTGGCACCCCCTCGGTCTGTGGGTTCTCTTGCTCACGGCGATCGCGGTGGCGGTCGGTCTCGCACTGTCCAGTGGTGCCCGGCGCCCCAAGAGAGGGCTTGGAGGCCGGGAATCGATCCCCGCGGTCGTCGTGACGGTTGCTACGGTGGGTGCGTTCGGTTGGTCGGCGTGGACTCTCAGATCTGTAGCGCCAGACTTCGTCTACCACTGGGGCATCAAGGCCAAGCGCTACGCGATCGCTCGCGGCGTCGACTGGGACTACCTGTCGCGTAGCTGGAACGATTTCGTCCAGCCCGACTACCCGAATCTGTTTCCCGACCTGTATTCCTTGGGGGCACTCCTCACGGGACGTTTCGAGGAACACTGGCCGATGACCGTGTCGGTTGTCCTCTTCGCGGCGATCGTGACCACCACGTATGCGCTCCTGGACCGGATCGGAGACATGTGGCTGCAGGTCTCGGGACTGGTCCTCGTAGGATGCGCCTGCGCCGCGTTTTCGATCGGCTACTTCCAGGCTGGCGGAATCGACCTCGGCCTGGCCTTGGCTGGCTTGCTCGGCCTGTGGCTGTTGCTCCCCTCGTCCGGGGACCAGGGCGACAATCGTGGAGGGCTCGGTAGGAAAGACAGAGCCCTCGCGCTCGGTTTCGTCTGCGCATTTGCCGCAGCAAGCAAGATCGAAGGGGTTTCTCTCGCCGCCTGGCTGGTGCTGGCCTACTGCGTGACCTTCCGACCCCGGCTGACTGAACTGGTGCGACTGGGTGCTCCGCTGGCACTGGTCGTCTTGCCATGGGCCTTCGAGCTCATGCGACGCGACTTGTTTCAACGTTCCGAAGCCGCAGAGCTGACCGCGCAACGACTGTGGGACGTCCTCCAGGCCATCCCCCAGGGATTCGCGCAGAGCTCGTGGCACGGTCTGTCGTGGCTCGTGATTCTGGCTCCAGCCCTGCTCGTTTCCGGCGTCGTCAGGCCGATCGGCACGGTGATGTGTCTGCAGCTGACGTTTTTCCTCTGGGTCTACTGGCGATCTCCGGTCGAACCGACGTTTTACGTACTCTCCAGCTGGCCTCGACTCGTCTTTCAACTGTGGCCAGCTGTAGTCGTCGGTCTCCTCTTGGCCGCTGCCCGCTCGGTTGGTGCTGAGGGCACCTCCGAAGAGCTCCCAGCAGACTTGCGGGAGTCGCCCCTCGAGTAGCTCCCCAAGAAACCCGCCTTGGGGGAGTCGTCGTAGCGAGCGCTTTGTGAACCCTCTGGGACTTGGAGCGTGTCGCTGTCGGATTGGTGAATGGTCTGACGATCGTGATGGTCCAGAGGAGAAGGCGCTGCTAGGGTGCATACCTCCCTCGGTCCCTGACAGGGTTTCGTTCTCTGGACGGATGAAGCGGATGACTCAGATGAAGCAGATGCAACGATCGTCATGAAGATCGCTACCTGGAACATCAACGGGCTCAACGCCCGGCTCGACTTCGTCGTGCACTGGCTCGAGGCGCGTCAGCCTGACGTCGTCGGACTGCAGGAGCTCAAGCTCACTGAGGACCGATTCCCGGCCTCTGCGTTCGAGGAGATCGGCTACGAGAGCGTCGTACTCGGCCAGAAGGGCTGGAACGGAGTTGCCGTTCTCTCACGCTCGCCGATCGAGACTCTTCAGCGCGGTCTGCCGGGACAAGAAGACATGGGCGCGCGACTGCTTTCGGTGTCGACGGTCGGACTGAGCTACGCGACGGTCTACTGCCCCAACGGAAAGTCGCTCGAACATCCGGACTTCGAGCGCAAGCTCGCCTGGTTCGACAGCCTCCAAGAATGGCTGGAACAGAGCTGTGATCCCGGCTCGGATTTTCTCCTGGGAGGCGACTTCAACATCTGCCCGTCCCCGCTCGATTCGTGGAACGAAGGTCTGCTTGGCGGCGGCATCTTCCACACCTCAGAAGAGCGGTCGCGGTGGTCGAGATTGATGGAGTGGGGACTGGTGGATCTCTATCGCGAGGTCGAGCCGGCGGGGACCCGCTTCTCGTGGTGGGACTATCGAGCCGGTGCCTTTCACAAAGGGCAAGGCCTCAGAATCGATTTCCTGCTCGCAACCGCTGCTATCAGGGAGCGCGTTCGCGGTGTCGAGATCGATCGGGAGTACCGAAAGAAGAAAGAAGGGATGGTTGCGTCGGACCATGCACCGGTCATAGCCGAGCTGGTCTAGCTCGGGCAGCCGCTTGCCGGGCGCGTAACTGCGTCCGGAGAGAGACACACGGGTCAGCGGGAGAATCGTCATGAGTGTTGCCGAGACTGCTCGAGTCATCGAATCCCTGTCAGGGGTCGTCAGCCCCCAGGATCTACTCGTCGGAGACCAGGTCGCAGGACGGGCGTCGGCCTGGGGGCACAGTGCTCCGTGCAGCGCCTCGGCAGTCGTCAGGCCCAGAACGACGGCTGAGGTGGCCGAGGTGCTCAGCATTTGCCACGAAGCCGGCCAGCCGGTCGTCACTCAGGGAGGGCTGACCGGGCTCGTGCAGGGCTCCATCGCGACGCGCGACGAGGTGGTCTTGTCGTTGGAGCGCATGACCGCTATCGAAGAAGTGGACCCGGTCGCTCGCACGATGACCGTCCAGGCTGGCGCCACCCTCCAGTCGATTCAGGACGCGGCGGATTCGGCAGGCCTGAAGTTCGGGCTCGACCTTGGTGCTCGGGCTCAGTGCACGATCGGTGGCAACGTCTCGACGAACGCCGGTGGCAACAACGTGATCCGCTACGGCATGACCCGCGCTCAGGTCCTCGGGCTCGAGGCTGTCCTGGCTGATGGAACCGTGATTTCGGACCTTTCCAAGATGCTCAAGAACAACGCCGGCTAC
>JANQPS010000279.1 GCA_028285365.1 Thermoanaerobaculia bacterium
CTGAGCTAGATCGTGCGCTGCATGGCACGGGCACGCTCATTCCCAACCTGGCCGCACTCGACGCGAGTGACGTCCTCGTGCTCGTCGGTGGAAAGCTGACCGTGAAGCTGATCGGCAGTATTGCCAGTGACAAGGAGAAGGGAGTCCTGGCCGTACCCTCCTTTGGTGGGAGTGCGGCCGAGATCTTCGAACGGCTCAAGTACCTCTACAAGAACGCGCTGAAGGAGCGCTTTCCGGACCTGTCCCTTCTACAGTCGATCTGGAAGGAGGACTCCGCGACGCAGATCATCGATCTCGCCGAGGCACTTGCACACGAGGAGGATCCGACGCCAGCGCACGCATACTTCATTTCTTACACCTGGGACGAGTCTCATGTAGCAGACCACGTAGAGGTACTGCTGCAACGGAAGCGCCGACGAGTCAATCGAGATGAGAGTATCTTTCGAGCCGGTGCGGACTTGTCGGACGTCGTGCGATCGTTGATCAACGAGAGCGATACCTTCGTCGGCTTGTGGAGCGATCGCTTCAAGAACAGCACTTGGTGCCCCCATGAGCTTGAGTACGCGATCAATCGTACCACCCGAGGCGAGAAGCCTAGTCGCGTCGTTCTGTTGTGTCTCGATGACTCTGAGGTTCCGATCCGAACCGTAGGCACCGTGAGGATGAATGGTGCTGATCGGACCGCTCGCGACCTTTCGGTTCACAAGCTCGTTGAACAAGAGCTGTGAGCGGTCTCGCTCATGCACACCGCAGTTGGACCATGTCATTGACTGTCCCGCGCGTGGGGAGGCGCAGGCCCGACAGCGATGAAGGCGTCGGTTCACGGACGCTGGAGCTTGCTGGCGGGAAGCTTCCCAACAAGGAATTGCTGTAACGGCGGGCCCAGTAAGGCACTCACCACGTTCGCTGGCGGGCTCCAGGGCGCCGCTACAGAATTCCAAGTCGTTAGGAAGCGCCGGTAGGCCCGTGGCACCGGACGCGTCGCAACGGAGACGAAGATAGCTCGAGGATTCATCGACTCTGCCTCGATCCATGGCGCACTGGCCGCTCTGGAGTTGGGGCCTGACTCAAGCTGGGGCGAATGGAACCGTCGGTGCGTTCTCAACTCCACCTACTTGCTGATGTGTCCCGGGGTCGGGATCGTCCCAGGGCCGGGCGGCTATCGGGGAGCCAGTGGCCACTTCGCCGAGGTCGTGCGGCGCCTTCCAGGCGTCGAAGGTGACCCCGCCGGTCGGAAGCGCGCCCTCACCAGTACTAGGTCGTGGTTGACGCGGTTTCCGGAGGCGGGACGGACGGCGTGGCACGACCTTCAGAGTCATCCCGAGTTCGACTCATGGCTGGATACGGCGATCCAAATGTTCTGGATTCACCACTTCCGGATGAACGGGTCGCTCGTTACGCCGCTTCTGATCCCAGCGGTGGCGCACATTCTGGGCTGCGACGTCAAGACGGTTCGAGCGGTCGAGGAGAAGAGCAGGAATGAAGCGACGATCCAGGAGTGGCTCGGCGCCAGTCCAGACTCCGAGCCGAGACTCCTCGCGCGTCAGGCCTACGCTGCTGCCTCTCTACTTCGCGGGAGGTACCACGAGTACTTCGCGGATGCCGAAGGTCTGCACCTCCACAGGCACCCCCACCGGGCCGGAATCAGCCGTTCCCGCCCGATTGCCGCTAGGGCGTCCATCAACAACTCGGAGGACTACTTCGCGAGGATCATCCTCGGAAGCGCTCTCACGGAAACGAATGGGGAACGGCGGGTCGCTCGGTGGGTCGACAACCTGGTCAGGGCGCGGACCGCGATCGCCCATGCCGCTGTGGCGCTTCCCCACACCGTGAGGTTGGCTGATGCAGAGGCTCACGCGATCCATGCGGCCAAGGTTTGCGAGCTGCCCACGTCAGCCGACCGAGTCGCCAGGGCTCTCGATATCGGTTCCGCCCTGGTTCTTGGTGGAGTAGCCGTCGCGATTCATCCTTGGGCAGGCCCTCTCGGACCTGCTGCCGTTGCGTGGTACCGTCATCGACGCGGCAGCAGCCTGGGAAGCGACGCGTCGAAGGCGTTGCTTGACACGAGGTGGCGCTTCAAACGCCTGGCCAGGAGCCAACCGGGACGAATCGATTTGGCAGCACCGGAACCGACACAGCTCCTGGGCGACGGCGCTTCCTAACAAGGAATTGCTGTAGACGTGATGAGCGGGAGGGGAGCTCGAAGTGCTCGCTGGCGGGCGTGAGGGGGCTGCTACAGAATTCCAATCGTTGGGCAACGCAACGAAGTGATATGCGCGCCTGGGCATGTAGGCGGGACGCTGGGTCAGTTGGATGTTTGAGGTCCATCAGTACCTGGAGCGCAGACGATCGCCCCTGGCGTCCAACCCGCCGGAATTCCGTAGCCATACGCGAGTCCGCAGACGCGATCCAGGCGAGGGTGCACGAATACGCCGGCCCAACCCCTCGCGTCCCCCTTGATGAAGTCGATCCAGAGCTCTGAGGGCGTTTCGAACGCATCCAGCGAATCGATGTCGTCGGTATAGGTCATGTGCGTGGCGTAGTGGATCTCCTGCGCACTCGCCATCTGTCTGATCGAGTTCTGGATCGCCGTCACGACCTGGTCGATTTGGGGTACGGACTCGGCAAGGACTGGAGTCGTACCCTGATCCTTCAGCCATGCCTCGGGAGACCTCGACGCGGCGGCGTCCCTCCCGAATGAGTAGGCTCGCACGAAGTGGACGTCTGCTTCACCCGTCCAGACCCCAAGAACCTCATCGGCACGGAAGTGGGTGGGAGTGAAGCGGGCGGGTATCGACAGGACTGCGGTAGGTGCGCCGTTGGAGTCGACCCTGGTCCAGAGATGCGCCCCGTCGACTTGGTCGGGCTCCATGATCCAGAGAGTTCCGTCATCGCCAACCGAGACCGAGCGATAGCCCGGGGCTTCATCGGGCAGTGGAAGGCGGTCGAGGACGGTTCGGGTGTCGCGACGGGCTTCGGCGGTAAGTGCCCCGTCCACCCAGAAGCGCCGATGCAGCCACGAATCGAGGACGAAGATGCTATCGCTCGAGAACTCCTCGCCGGGCACAACTCGACTGAACTGGCCGTCTAGATCGAACACTGCGAGTCGGCCAGAGAAGCGCTCGGCAGCCATGAGCGAGTCCTGCCCGAGTGGGTACAGCCTGGAGAGGTTGTTGAACTCTCCTGGCCCATCCCCGCTCCGGCCCCAACTCACGACGTGCTCCCCAGAAGCTTCAAAGATCGCGATGGCCGTTGCCCCTGCATCGGACACGGCGACGCGGCCGTTCGGAAGGCGCAGGACCGTCTCGAGCGCCGCGAACGCGAAGGGTTCGGGCCCGTCGATCGTCCCGATCTCGAGGGTGGGTTGCCCTAGGACGAGCGCCTGAAGCTCTGTGCCGGCAGAACGTGCAGGGTCGCCTCCGCGGCCGCAGGCGGCGAGGAGACCGAGGGCCACCAGGAACGCGGCTCGGGCGATCGAGCGATCGCAAGCTGGCATGGGGTTCAGACCTGTGCTGTATCGGTGTATGGGTCAACCGAAACAGTAGTACACCTGGGTTGTTGTGTGCAAGCGCTGCCGAACAAGGAACTGCTGCTGACGGGGCGACCTTGGTGGGCATCTCGTTACGCTCGCTGGCGGGCTCGAGGGTGCCGCTGCAGAATTCCAAATCGTTAGGAAGTTCCTTGACCGCCCTTCGCAGGAGGCTTTGGACGTGAAGCTATTCAAGCCCCTCCTTCTTCCGATCTGGGTTGGGTTCGGGCTGTGGCCGCAAGAGGTTGAGCAGCCGCCAGTAGCCGACTCAACTACGGCACCGGCCCCAACCGTCGTGACTGCGCAGCCCGCGGCGACCGAGAGGATCTGGAACTCGCTCGAGATCGCGAAGCTGTCAGTGTCAGCTCTGACACCGTTGCTTCTCCTTCTCATTGGGTGGCGGTTCGAAGTTCGGGCCAGAGGACTCGAGAGGCGCTGGCAAGTGGCTGACCGCGTCACGGACAAGAGAATCGAGCTCTACGACCGGATGGGCGTACTGGCAAACGATGTCCACAGCTACATCTGGCACGTAGGTAGGTGGAAGGAGTGGAGCCCTCCCGACATTGTGACGCGAAAGCGCGAGATGGACACGATTGTCCACACCTATGAACCATT
>JANQPS010000125.1 GCA_028285365.1 Thermoanaerobaculia bacterium
GTCGGTCGGATCGGGAGTCGTGGGCGGCTCCGGCGCGGCGACGTCAGGCACCTGAGCCATCATCGTTCGCTCGACGTCGACCTCCGTCGAGAGCATCTCGACGGGCTTTGCGGGCGTCGTGGAACCGAGATCCGCTTTTGGTGTGTCTTCAGGCTGGGAATCGGGCATCACGACCGCAGCCATCATGGTCTTGTCGGCGTCGTCACCGTCAGGCCCGACAGGGAGGAAAGACGACGCCGGTCCCATGATCGTCGCGTCTTCGCTCTGGTTGACCGAGGCCATCATCGTCCGATCTGCATCATCCGAAGCCGGCGACGAGCGTGGATCGAACGGCGAGCGCAGCTCACCAGTCGTGGGCTTCGTCCTCTGCCTGACCTGATCTGGTCGAATGCGTTCGACTGGCTGGGTCTCGGTCACTGACTTCGTAGAGCCGCGACCGATGCGCGGTAGCGAGTGCTGAAGCGTCCGCGCGACCTCGCTGTAGGAGTTCGGACGGTTGTCGGGAACGCTCTTCAGGCAACGCTCGAGGAGACTTCGCAGCTCCTCCGGTCGCTGCACCTGCGAGCTCAGAGCATTGTCGAAACGGACCAGTTTCCCGTCCGCCCCGGACTCGACCAGCGCGCCGAGGAGATGGGCCGTCAAGGCCGCCAACGAGTACAGGTCCGCACGCCAAAGTGCGTCACCGACGTGCTTGTCACTCAGCAGCTCGGGTGCCGTGTACTCGGTGCGCTTGGGGGCACCCGGGCTCGGTGAGCTCTGCCAGTCGACGGACAACAGGGAAGCGCCCCAACCCGTCAGCTGGACCTTCGGGCCGTCTTCGTACAGCACGTTCTCGGGGCTGAGATTGAGGTGGACGAGACCATGCAACGACAGCGACTCCAACGCTTCACTCAGGCTGATCGCTACCGACAGAGCCTCGTGCGGTGGCAACGTGTGCTTCGAGATCGGCTTGCCGTCGAACCACTTGACGACCAGGTAGGCGTCGCCCGTCGGGGTCTCGCCGTAGTCGAGCAGGCGTGGCAGTGCCGCGTGGGTCAGCGACTGCAGCAGGCCGGCTGTAGAAAGGAATCGCTGGACGAGAGCGTCCGCTCCCGGCACGCGCGACAGCGACAGCAGCTTGACGACCACAGGCTTGTCGGTCTCGGGGTCGATCCCCCGAAACGTCCGGGCACTGCCCGTCCAGCTGAGCACGTGCTCGAGCTTGTAGTACGTCGTAAGGTCCCGCGGCTCAGTCATCTGCAACCCATCATTCTAGCCGCCCCCAGGTGAGCGGGCCACCGGGAGTGACCCCGGCGAGTTCCCCTTGGACCAAACCTTGGCCAAGGACCTGGTCTGCCTCCGCTTGTCAAGCAACTCGCGTGCCTGGAACCGACAGGCCGATTGCAGAGCCAAAGAGTGGTAGCGTCCCGCGAGGTTCCAAGTGCCGCAGTCGACTTCCCGACACCAAGAAGCGCCGTGGTGCCGAGCCTGTCGTCCCCACTCCGACCTGCCTCACCAAAAACGTCATTGCAGCCACCCTCGTCCCGAGAGGCGCTCCCGAAACGCCCGTGCCTTGGCTGAAGAGGTCCACTACACAACGGAGCCCGCGAGCCTGTGAAGATTCCCGACCTCCTCAACATGGAGCCCTACCTGGGCATCGACTACCACGCCCTCAAAGAGATCTTCGGGCTGGCGTTCCTGGGTCGTGAGCTAGGAACCGAAGTCCACGACCATCTCGCCCGCGCAGTCGTTCCGAGCGGGGCATTCCGGCCCGAGTTCTTCGGAGCCGACCTGTTCGTGCGCGAGATGCTCGAGAACACGTTCACTCTCGAGATCGGCAACCGTACATATCCGGTCAACGCCTCTTTTCTCGAACGGGCGCTCACCCACGCACCCGCCGACGAGAAGACGATCGGGGCGCGCCAGGGTGTGGTTCGGGAGCTCGATGAGCGAGAAGACATCCGCACCGCGACCTACGATCTCTACAGCAGGCTGTTCGATCTCATGTCGCTGCTCAAGACGCCCGGCTACACGGCCCGCCTCGACACCGCCGCCTTCCACCTCGACATCCTTCGCCAGTGTCGCAGCGTCATCGACCTCATGGCCGACGCGTTCTCGGCCTCCGACTCGATCCTGAGACGCCTTCACGAGGTCGCGACCGAATCACAGCAGACCGCCGAGTACCGGACGCTGGCCCAGCTTCTCGACTACGAGTCGGGAATGGCGCGCATGACACTCGAGGTGACAATCGGTGGCGACGGCAAGATTCGTGACTTCTCGATACTCGATCTCACCGAATGTGAGGACAACCCCAACCACAGCCCGCCGCTTCGCCGACTGATCGACCGTTGGAGCCTCGGCTTGCGCGGTTACCCCATGTCCAACAAGGAGCTGACCAACCGACTGGTCAACGAGGTCTTCCGAGAGCTTTCGCCGCACATCATCCCAATGGTTCAGCTGATGGGACACCTCGAGTTCTACCTGACCGCCAGGACCTTTCGCGATCGCTGCCAGGCGCAGGGGCTCAACGTGTGCCTTCCCCGATTCAACGAAGGCCCGGTGGAGTATCGCGACATCTTCAATCCACTCCTCGTCCAAGGGCCCGAGCCACCGGTCCCGTCCCAGCTGCGAGCCGCCGAGAAACTGCCGATCTTCCTGATCACCGGGCCGAACTCGGGAGGAAAGACCAGACTCCTCCAGTCGCTCGGCTTGACACAGGTCCTCGGTCAGTCGGGGCTCTACGTCCCGTGCTCGAGCGCGGTGCTGCGCGTCCAGGACGGCCTTTTCGTCTCGCTGATCGAAGAGGAAGGTGCGCACCAGACCGAAGGCCGGCTGGGCCGGGAGCTGATGCGCATCAGATCCCTCTTCGAAGAACTCGCTCCCCGGTCGATGGTCATCCTCGACGAGCTGTGCTCAGGCACCAATCCTTCGGAAGGCGTCGAGGTGTTCTCGATGGTCCTCCAGCTGCTGCGTCAGGTACAACCCACCGCCTTCGTGACCACTCACTTCCTCGACTTCGCTCGCTCCCTGGAGGCCGAGCCGGTCGTCGAAGGCCTCGAATTCCTCCAGGTCGAGATCGACGATGACCTGGCCTCGACCTATCAGTTCACGCCCGGGGTCGCGGCAACGTCGTTGGCGGCCATCACCGCTCGGAGACTCGGAGTGACCTTCGAAAGCCTCTCCAAGGTGATTCGCTCACCAGAACCGGCCTCGGAGCCCGCAAAAGCCGTCCGAACAGAGTCCTGAGGAGACTCGCTCGATCGCCACGCAACAGCCTCGCCGGGCGCTCACATGAGCCGACGCTCCAGGACCTCGACCTCGAAGAGGCCCGGTCTTTGCAGGTCCCGGCGTGGGTGCTGAGCCTCGGGATCGTTGTGAAACGGCGTGCTGGGGCTCTCTGCCCGACGGAAACCGGCGCCAGGGGATTGGCCACACAATCAAGCGCATCCGATAACATCGATGGGCGCGACACTGCGGAGGCGACTCGGGCACAGGCGCCGGAACAGCTGATTGCCAACCGCGCAGCAAGCCCGTACCTCGCCGCGTGCCCAGCGCGGACGATCGGCCGAGAGGTGCGAGTCTGCGGGCTGCAAGCCAGGTAGACCATTGAGCGACACTTCCGAACAGCAGATCCCGACAAAGATCGGCAAGTACGAAATCCTCGAGAAGATCGGCGAGGGTGGTTTCGGCATCGTCTACAAGGGTCGCGACCCTTTCATCAAGCGCAACGTCGCGGTCAAGACCTGCAGCTCCGACAACGAGGCGATCCAGCAGCGCTTCTTCAGGGAAGCCGAGATTGCCGGCAATCTGCACCATGCGAACGTCGTCACCATTCACGACTTTGGCGTGGAAGGTGAGACTCCCTACCTCGTTCAGGAGTTCCTCTCCGGCGAAGACCTCGACGTCCTCGTGCGCGAGAAGCCCGAGTCGATTCCTCTCGAATCGAAGATCCAGCATCTGCGCGGCATCGCCGAAGGCCTTCGCTACGCCCACTCCCAAGGGGTCATCCATCGCGACATCAAGCCCGCGAACATTCGGATCCTGGAGTCCGGCAAGGTCAAGGTCATGGACTTCGGCATCGCCAAGCTCAAGGACCAGGAGAGCCAGCTCACCCAGACCGGGATGACCCTGGGCACCGTTTCCTACCTCTCGCCCGAGCAGCTCAAGGGCGACCAGATCGATCATCGGGCCGACATCTTCTCCTACGGCGTGCTGGCCTACGAGCTACTCACCGGGCAGCGCCCCTTCGCGGCCACCAGCATTCAGACGCTCTTTTACCAGCTGCTACACGAAGATCCGCAGCCGATCTCGGTCGACGGACTTCCGGACGGGCTCCAGAAGCTGGTGCTCAAGTGTCTGGCCAAAGAGCGTGACGATCGCTACCAGAACTTCGACGAGATCATCGGCGAGCTCGAACAGATCCAGATTGCCGCTGGTATCGAGACTGAAGACGACGATCTCTTCGGCGGCTCTGGTGGAGCTTCTGTCCGTTCGGTTGCGGACCGGGCCAGGCAGGCACTTGCCAGTGGCGACCTGACGGGCGCCGAGCTGACCATCAACCGAGCTCGCCGTCAGTTCGACGCCGCGACCTTCGAGCGTAACTTCAAGCCTCTGATCGGCGAGCTCGAAGCCGCCAAGCAGAGTGCCACTCAGCCGCCGACGCCCACCGGACCGGTCCCCACGACGTCCGGACAGACCGCGACCCCGCCTCCCAAACCGACACCCCCAGCTCCGCCTCCCCAACCTTCGCCGGTACCGGCGCACACCTCGGAGGCCTACGCCAGCGCCAGCTCGTCGTCCGGTTCTTCGCCAGTCGTCAAGATCGCAGCGGCCGTCGTGGCGGTCCTGATCATCGGCTTCGTCGCCATCTGGTTTCT
>JANQPS010000126.1 GCA_028285365.1 Thermoanaerobaculia bacterium
GGGTACCCCGCAGGCCTTCCCACGTGAAGGTCCGTCCGTAGGTCCCGCTATTCGGGCTCGGGTCGCCCGAGCCCCGGCGCTCGACGCTCTCCACACCCGGAATGGCGCGCGGTTCGAGGTAGCGAAGAAACGACTCCCAGTCGAACGGCTCGCGATACGCGAGTCGCAGAGTCCATGCCGTGGATTCGGGTCCGCGTCGTGTCTCGCTCCGGAACCGACTCGGAGCGCTGCCGTACTCGTCCCTGAAGGCCTGGTTGAAGCGCCGCAGACTGCCAAATCCCGATGCGAAGGCCACATCGGTGATCGTCATGTCGGTGTCCCGCAGAAGCCGGCGAGCAAACAGGAGCCGGCGGGTCTGCGCCAAACGGTTGGGGGTTACCCCCAGCTGATCGCGAAACAGGCGTCGCAGTTGCCGCTCGCTGCAGCCCACGGCTCCTGCCAACTCTCCTACGGTGCTCTCGTCATCGAGAGCACCCTGATCGATCGCGGCGACCGCGCGCGCGAGGGGATCGGAGGCCGTGCGGTTGTGACCGGGTGCCAGTTCGGGGCGGCAGCGACGACAGGGACGGAATCCGTCGGCCGCGGCAGCGCCCTCCGTCGGGTAGTAGCGCACGTTCCGAGACTTGGCCCTCGGCGCAGGACAGGTCGGGCGACAGTAGATGCCAGTGGTCGTCACGGCAAAGAAGAAGCGACCGTCGAATCGCGAATCTCTGGCAACCCGCGCACGATCCAGCAGGTCTCTCTGCATCGACGTCATGTCCCGTTCGTCGGGGCCAGTAGCGTGCTCTCCAGTTTCGATCATGAGGCGCAGAGTACCGCTCCACTCCATGACCTGCTCGCCGTTTTCGGCCATGGCACTCTGGTGGGGCTCGGCTCAGGGATCGCCAGGGCGCACACCACGAAACCACTGGAGCCACTCGAGCGGGATGACCAACAGCAGGAGCAACGCCACACCCGCGCCGAACAAAACGAGAGCGAGAAACACCTGGTCGTAGGTATCACCAAAACTGGAGAGGACCCGGATGCGATTCTCTCCGCCTTCGTAACGAGCGCGTCGCCAGCATCGAAGCAAGATCCACCAGGAACCAGCAAACAGTAGGACGGCCGCGATCACGTTGAGCATCCGCCGCAAGATAGCAGGAGCAGCAGTGAGCGTCCGGGCGCTGTTAACCTCGGCTCATGCCAACGGCAGCGGACCATCATGTCGTCGACCTCACGGCGAGACTGGTACGCGTCCCAAGCGTGCTGGGCAGTGAGGCCAACGTCGCGACGGTGCTGCAAGAAGCCATGGAGGCGCTCGGCTTCGACGAGATCACAGTCGATGCCTGCGGCAACCTGACCGGCGTCGTCCAAGGGGCCCACGACGGTCCCACGATCGTCCTCGACGGCCACATGGACACAGTCGACGTGCTTCCTCGAGATGCTTGGACCCGCGACCCGTGGAGCGGCGCCATCGACGGTGATCGCGTCTGGGGGCGAGGTGGCTCCGACATGAAGGGAGCCATCGCAGCGATGACCGTCGGGGTGGGAGCGCTCGACCGAGCTCGGCTAGGCGGTCGAGCCGTCGTGAGCGCCTCCGTGGGCGAAGAGCAGATCGAAGGCGCCGCGCTTCGGGAGGTCGCCAGGTCGTACCCACCCGACTTCGTCGTGATCGGCGAAGCCACCGAGCTCACCATCGCTCATGCGGGACGCGGGCGCGCCGAGCTGACTATCGAGGCACAGGGATCACCGGCCCACGCCAGCTCGCCACAAGCCGGGCGCAACGCCGTGCTCGCCATGCAGCAGATCCTCACCGAGATCGAGTCTCTGTCAATGGGCCGACATGACGTTGCGGGCCCAGAGACTCAGTGTGTCACCGCGATCATCTCGGATCCCTACCCAGCGCATTCCGTTGTCCCCTCGCGCTGCGTCGCGACCTACGAGCGGCGTCTGCTGCCGGGGCTAGCGCGGGACGACCTCTTGGAGCAGCTCGCTGCCGCCTGCGAGCGCGCGGGCGAGGCCGACGCCAAGATCGAACTCGCCATGACCAGCTACACCACCGACACCGGCATCTCGTGGAATCAGCCCAAGTGGTTCCCGGCCTGGCTCCTCGAGCCGGAGCATCCGCTGGTCAGCCAGGCCGTGCGCGCCCTCGAGCGCATTGGCCAGCAGCCCGCGCTCACCAGCTATCAGTTCTGCACCAACGCCGCCTGGAGTGCAGGAGAGGCCGGCATCCCGACCATCGGCTACGGACCGTCACGAGAAGGACTCGCTCACATCGTCGACGAGTACGTCGAGATCGATCAACTCGTCGCGGCGGAGCAAGGCTACGCCGCGATCGTGGAAGAGCTCCTCAGCGTCGACTGATCTGGGGCAGGCGACGCTCACCGGTGTCATCCAGAAGGCGGTGACGACCTCGCCTCATGCCCAGCTCCGCGAGCTCATCACCCGTCGTTGCGAGCACTTGCCGCGACCTCGATACACCTCAAACCTCGTGCACAACCTTCCGACATCCAGCGATGCGCGGGAGCCCAGGACCAAGCTCTATAACTTTCTCATGATGAAGTCGGTCATCAGCTGCTGCAGGTGGTACTGCTGCTCACGGTCCCTGACTCCGTGACGCGCCTTGGGGTAGATCATCATCTCGAAGCTCTTGCCAGCCTTCTGCAGCGCGTAGATCAACCGCATCGTGTTCTGCAGGTGCACGTTGTCGTCGATCGAGCCGTGAATCACGAGCAGCTCACCCGAGAGGTCGGCGGCGGCCTTGACGACCGACGTCGCGTCGTATCCGCTCTCGTTGTTCTGCGGCATGCGCATGTAGCGCTCGGTGTAGACGGAGTCGTAGAGACGCCAGTCGGTCACCGGTGCGCCGGCGATCCCCATCTTGAAGCGGTCACTGTGGGTGAGCGCGTATGACGCCATGAACCCTCCGTAGCTCCAGCCCCAGATGCCGATCCTCTCCGAGTCGACCCACGGCTTCTTGATGAGCCAGTCGAGGCCGTCCTCGATGTCCCGGAGCTCGACCTCACCAAGCCGTCCGTAGGCCTCCCAGATCCCCTTGACGCCCTTACCGCTCGCCGAACGGTTGTCGCAAAGCCAGATGACGTAGCCGCGCTGCGCGAGGTAGTGGTGCCAGAGGTAGCGCTGTCCGCCCCACGCATCGCGAACTACGGGAGCGTGTGGACCACCGTAGTTGTACTGCAGCACGGGATACTTCTTGTTGGGATCGAAGTCCGGGGGCTTGATCAGCACAGCTTCCATGACGAAGCCGTCGCGTGCTTTGACCTGGTGGCGCTCGACAGTTCCCAGCTCGTAGCGGCCGAGCTCGTCGATGCGGTTCTCTTCGACGAGTCGCACCTCTGAGCCGTCCAGCGAGTGCACCCGCGCCTGGGTCGGCGTTTCGAGGTTGCTCCAGGCGTCGTAGATCAGAGTGAAGTCGGTGTTGAGCTCGGGAGAGTGCGAGCCGTCCCGCTCGGTCAGCCGCTCGACCTTCCCGCCGTCCAGGGCCACCCGATAGAGCTGCGGCCCGATGGGGCTGTCCTTGCTCGCCGTGAAGTAGACGAAGCCACCCTGCTCATCGACGGCCTCCAGGCCGCGGACGTCCCACTCACCCTCCGTCAGCGGTGTTCCGGGCGCCTTGCCATCGACGTAGCGGTAGAAGTGCGTGAAGCCGGTCCTCGCCGACTGCCAGAGGAAGTCGCCGTTCTCGAGCCACTTGGGATCGCCGATGACTTCCACGAACGCCTCCGACTCTTCCCGCAGAACACGCTCGATCTTGCCGGTCGTGGGATCGGCCAGGTTCAGGTCGAGCCATCGTTGCTCACGATCCTGGACCTGGAAGACGATTCGCGAGGAATCGGGCTTCCACCCGACGCGCACGATGAGGTGCTCGATGGGTGCGTACGTCGACGTATCGACCCAACGGATCTCGCCGCCGCTCGCGGGAATCACACCCAGCGACACCTTGGGGTTGGGAGCACCGGCCTTGGGATAGTTGGTGATCTCCACGTCCTGCTGGAGCGGCAGGTGATCGACGACGGTGAACTCGAGAACATCGGACTCATCGAGACGCAATAGAGCCAGCGAGCGCGAGTCGGGGCTCCACCAGTACCCCTTGAAGTTGCCGCGGCCGTACAACTCTTCCTGGTACACCCAGTCGAGTCGACCGTAGAGCAGCTCCTCGCTCCCGTCGTTCGTCAAGCGCCGCTCGCGGCCGCTCTCGAGGTCGTAGAGATAGAGATCGTGGCCGCGCACGAAGCTCACCATGCGGCCGTCGGGGCTCCACTCCTCACCAACCTCGCGGGTCGGATCGTGGGTCAGCCGAGTGACTCGTTCTTCGCCGAGGCGATAGGCGAACAGGTCCTCGCCGTGATGAAACAAACCCGCCGTTCGCTCGGAGTCGAAGCGCAAGCGACCATAGGCTGCCGCATCGGCGTCGTCCTCGCTGACTCCGGCCACCGCCATCATCGCTTGCCTGAACTTTTCGTGGTCAAAGAATGGCTCGGACTCGCCGGTACGAGCGGTGACTCGCAGATAGCGATGTTTGCCGTCGTCTCCCTTGCGCCGCTCTAGCCAGGTGTCTTCATCGAGCCACTGCACCCTCGGCACGCTCGCCGAGAAGTCGACTCGTCTCTCGGAGTCCGGGCTGTAGATGTCCTCGAGCTCGATCAAGCCCTCACTCCTCAACGAATCCGACCCGGCCGTAGCCACCCACGGCATGAGAACGAGCATCAGAACCAACATCGGCGGCCATCCTTTCTCTCCTGTAGTGGACCTCTAATGGTCCTCTCGTGGACCTCTGGTGGAACTGAAGTCCCGCTGGAGTCTCGCGGCGTCGGATGGCGAGCATCCCACGGCAAGCGCGCGATCGCTGACCCTACCAACTCGAGCGTGGCCCGGGTCGCACCGGCTCTGGTAGCTTCCCTTGCAACGACCAACGAAGGGAGACAGCCGTGGCAGCCACCATCAACCGTCAGTGGATCCTCTCCAAACGTCCCGAAGGCCTCATCGAGGACAACACCTTCGAGCTCGTCGAGTCCACCGTCGTGCCTCCTCAAGAGGGTGAGTTCCTGGTTCGCAACCTCTACCTCTCCTTCGACCCGACGCAGCGCGGCTGGCTGAACGACACCCGGGGCTATGTCGAGCCGGTCCAGCTCGGCGAGATCATGCGAGCAAGCTCGGTCGGACAGGTCGTCGAGTCGCGGCACGCAGACTTTTCGGTCGGTGACCTGGTCGTTGGTGGCTTCGGCTGGCAAGAGTTCGCAACCACAGACGGCGGCGGAATGATCCCCGCACGAAAGGTCCCGCCCGGGATTGCCCCCACCAACATGTTGTCCGTGTTCGGGGTCACCGGTCTCACGGCCTACTTCGGGATGCTCGACGTCGGCAAGCCTGAAAGCGGCGACACCGTCGTCGTTTCGGGCGCAGCCGGGGCCACCGGCTCCGTAGCCGGCCAGATCGCCAAGATCCAGGGTTGCCAGGTCATCGGAATCGCCGGCGGGCCTGCCAAGTGCGGTTGGCTCGTGGACCAGGCACACTTCGACCAGGCCATCGACTACAAGAGCGAGAACGTACTCGACCGAGTCCGCGAGCTGTGTCCCAGCCGCGTCAACGTGTACTTCGACAACGTCGGCGGGCAGATTCTCGACGACATGCTCTTGCACATTGCCATCGGTGCCAGGATCGCGCTCTGCGGAGGTATCTCCAGTGGCTACGGAACCGATCTCCCTCCGGGCCCGAAGAACTACATGCAGCTCGTCATCCAGCGAGCTCGCATGGAGGGTTTCCTCATCCTCGACTACGCAGCGCGGTTCCCGGAGGCAGTGCAGCAACTCGCCGCCTGGGTCTCGAGCGGACAGATCACCTTCCAAGAAGACATCCAAGAAGGTCTCGAGAACGCCCCCGAGACACTCAACCGATTGTTCACGGGACAAAACGTCGGCAAACAGCTTCTGAGGATCGCCGATCCTCAGTAGGCCGGCGCCTCTGAGCGAATATCCCTGTTGTCTCAGCCGTAGGTGAGTAGATGAGCCCTGCCGGCCCGGTGACGTTCGACCTGCCTCCTCTCGATGAGCTGCTCCCGCAGCCCTACGAGTCGTATGCCGAGCCCATTCGCGCTGCGCTGAAGGCGTTCGTCGCTCACCTGCCAGCGGATCGTCAGGTCGACATCGTTGCGGCGCAGGCAGCGCTCGGCGCGAATGCCGAGGTCCATGATCGCCTCGTGGCTCTTCTGCGCGCCGCTCCGACCCTCCACAAGATTGGCCAGACCCTGTCGCGCGACGCCCGACTGTCACAGGCTCTGCGGCGCGAGCTCACGTCACTCGAGTCGCTACCCGCGCGCCCCATGGCGCTCACCGAGCGAGAGCGGCTGGCGAGCCTCGCGAGCTCGAACTCCGACTTCGAGCTGGAGTCCGACGAAACCCTCGCTGAGGGAAGCGTCGCGGTCGTGGTTCCGGTGCGCTGGAAGCCAGCGCCTTTCGCGGGGACCAGAGCGGTCATCAAGCTCCTCAAGCCCGGAATCGAACAGGTCATCGCGAACGACCTGAGCGCGCTGCATCCGGCTGCCGAGGCTTTCGAAACCGCGTGCAACGATCAGCGGGTCGACGTTCCCGACGTCTCCGGTCTCCTGACCCAGATCGCCACGCTGCTCGAACGCGAGACTCAGCTCGATCGTGAGCGCAGCGGACTCGCCGAGGCCGCCCGACAACTGCGCACCCCCGGCGTTCACGTCCCGCGCCCGCTCCCACTCGAATCGTCCGACAGTCTCGCCATGACCAGGGTCTTCGGGGCGACACTCGGCACCAGGTTGCGCGACCTGCGAACCCGGGCTCGAGCGACGCTCTCCGGACGCCTCTTCGAGGCCACGGCAGTTCATCCCCTGCTGCGAGCTCGTGGTGAAGCTCTCTTTCACGGCGACCTCCACGCCGGCAACATTCTCGTCACGGTGCCAGCGGCCACCCAAGACACAGACGACGGCAAGACCGAGCCAGTCCCCGAAATGCACCTCCTGGACTGGAGCCAGTCGGGCCAGTTGTCCAAAGAGGCGCGCGTTGCCCTGGTCAGACTCGTGACGGCAGGAGTCACCCTGAACCCGCGTCGTCTCCGGGCCTCTGTCGACGCCCTCTCCACGAGTTCGGTCGACTCGGCCGCACTCGAGACCATCACAGATGACGCTCTCCGAGAGATCCGCTCAGGACGCCCACCGGGCATCAGTTGGGTGCTCGGGGTGCTCGACCGTGCCGTCCTCGAGGCCGGCGCCAAACTGCCCGAAGATTTGATACTGCTGCGCAAGAGCTGGCTGAGCCTCCACGGCGTGCTGGCCGACCTCGACCCCCTCTACTCCACCGAGATCGCCATGCTTCTTGCGGTCGTCGGGCGGGCCGTCGCGGACACCCCGCGACGCCTTCTCGCGCTGCCCTGGAGTCGAGCCTTCGGTACCCATCTGTCGAATCTCGACGTCCTGCGCCTGAGCCTGTCCGCGGCCGGCACCACTCGCCGCTTCTGGCAGCAGACCTTGTCGAGTCGCCCCTAGCGTCGATCTCGGACTGTGCTCTCGGGTCGGATCGAGGCCACGATCAAGTAGGTCACGAAAGAGAACGCCACCGCCGGAAAGACCGCGTGAATCCCAGCCACGCCGGCTCGCGGCCACACCACTAGAAGAGCTGCACCGACCACGAACGACGCCAGCACACCCTGTGCGCTCCGTCTGTCGCCATAGAGCCCGAAGATGAGCGCCGGCAGGAAACAGGCACCGTAAAGAGCACCAGAGAACGAGGTCAGCTCGACGATCCCACCCGGCGGCCGCAGCGCAATCAAGGCCGTCACACTGGCGAACACGACCACCATCCATCGCGTGCGGCCCACCGTACTCGCGCTCGAGCGGCTGCCGGACGGGTCGAGCAGATCCCGCTCGACACTCGATGCCAACACGAGCAGCACCGAGTCGAGCGATGACAGTGCGGCCGAGAGCATGGCCAACATCAGCAGGCTGACGACCACGGGTGAGAACAGCTCGCCCGAAGCGAGCAAGATCGGCACGATGCGATCGGTGTCGTCGACGGGACCTGGCAGCAGCTCCGGTGGCATAGCGTGCGCGAGCAGCCCGATGGGGGCCAGGAGAGTGAACACGACGAGAAAACACAGCGTCGCGACCCAGGTCCCAGCGCGCGCGTGCTCGGGCGTCGAGAGTGCCAGGAAACGCGTGAGCTGCCTCGGCTCCACGAGCAGTTTGATCGTCGAGGAGACGACCACTCCGACGACCAGCAGGTCGCCCGCGCCGCCGAGCTCGAAGAGTGCGGCGTTCTCTGCGCTCTCTAGCGCACCCTCTCGTGCGCTCTCTAGTGCACTCTCCCGTAGTCGAGTGAACGCGCTCCACCCCCCTGCGGAAGAGAGCACGCCACGCGCCAACAGAATCGCCGCGACCAGCATGAAGAGGGCCTGAACCGCGTCCGTGCGGACAACGGAGTGGAATCCGCCAACGGACGTGTACAAGACGACGACCACGAGGACCAGTCCGATCGCCGCTGGATAGCTGACGCTGAGCAGCTCTCCGAGGAGAGTGCCAATGCCCTTGTAGACCGCGGTCATGTACAAGAAGCTCGAGAAGACGACGATCACCGCTGCACCTCTGCGAGCCGTCAGGCTGTCGTAGCGCAGTCCGACGAACTCCGGAATCGTCAGTGCCCCGGACTCCCCGGTGACTCGACGAAGGCGAGGCGCGATCCACAGCCACCCGAGCAGGCAGAAGAGCACCGCACAAGGGACGATCAGCAGCCAGATCAATCCGTATTGATAGGACTTCCCGGAAAAACCGAGGTAGCTGTTGGTGCTGGCATAGGTCGCGAAGTACGACAGCCCAAGAACCCAGCCGCTGAGGCTTCGCCCTCCGACGAAGTAGTCGCTGACGCCGCGCGTGCGTCGTTTCCCTGCCCAGGCCAGATAGACCATGAGCAGGACGTAGCCCAGCAGCAGGGCCACGAACAGAACCGGAGTTTCTCTCGAGGTCACGCGGCCATTGTAGGACGCGTCCGAGAAGAGCCAGCCTGGGAAAAGGCCCTCACCGTCACAGCAACACCCCGCTCACGAGCGAGCCTGCTCGCTCAGCAGTCGGTTGCCGAATCGAGTTGCGCGCGACGTGCCTAGGAGGTGATCGCGACGACGCGGGGATCGAGCGAGCGAACCAGACGTTCGGCACCGTGGCTCCCGCCTACTGCGATCGCGAGCTCACCTGAGAGCTCCGCGCGAATCAGCTCGATGCGGTACTTGGCGAGCTCTTCCGGAGACACGACCACGGCGATCACGCTGGCCATCTCCATCACCTGCGAGACGACCTTCTCTGACGATTCGGCTCGCTCGCAGCGGTAGCCGTAGCGGGACAGCTCGACGGCCAATCCTTCGTCTTGCACGAGGACCGTCGTGTCGCGACGACGCCCCAGCAGCTGGAGGTACTGGGAGAGCACTCGCTCGAAGTTCTCGGGAACGTTGACGAACGCCAGTCCGGCTCCCGCCGTCTGTCCGCGCTCATCGGCCATACGCTCCGTGACCACATGCGCCACGCGAGCCTCGACAGGGAACCGCCCGTAGCCCGGCAGCTCGATCTCCAGATCGACCTGGTTGAGCGGCCTGAGAGCTTGAGCACCGGCCACGAAGAGTCCGCCTCGACTGAGGTTCTCGGCGTACTGAATCAGGTAGTCCCTGGCATCGAGGAACCGAACACTGATGTGTACCGGGAAGCGATCTTCGGAGCGGCCTGGATGATAGGAGGTGGAGGGCGTGGATTCGGCTGCTGCTTGGCTCATGTGTCAGATCCCACTGTTCTTGTGGTAGGACGAAATCGCGCTGACTCGACGACAAAGCAAAAGCCGGGCCAACATTGATTCAACGCAGGAACACTGACGTTCCCTGGTTGCCTGAGACGGCGCATTCAGGCAACTGGCGCCAACTTGCGGGCTGATTCGCCATTTTCTGACACTCCCGGCGGAGTGTTTTGGCTCGGTATCCGCACCGTCTCTGTGGCCGGCTCACTTGACACACCGCGTCAGGCGAAGGCCCGACCCGGCTATTTGACTTATCAAAATAATAGTTTTACCTTATATCCTGACCCGCCGAACACATCGCTTCCTGTCCGATGGAGAAGCGATTCGTACAGATTCGTACAGATTCGTACAGAGACATCTGACGGGCGCGGAACACGAGGAGGCTAACCATGGAATCACTTGCTTCAGGAGTCACGCTCGGGATCGAGCTCGAGCTCGCCTTCCTGCTCGTGTTGAGCAACCTCGGCCAGATCGTCTTTGCCCGTTTCGAGATCGAAACCGCACGCTGGCGAAAGCTGCTCAAGTGGACCCTCGTTCACGTGGGCACCGTTGCGCTCTACTTCGCCATCGGCCATTGGAGCCTCGTGTGGCCGAGCCTCGCTGTTCTCGTGGGTGCCACGGTGCACGTCGTGTGGTGCCGTCGACACGAGATTCACCCTCTGAACGCAACCCCCCTCGATCGGTACTACGAGCTCAGGGGCTGGGCTCCACCCGCTGCCAAGGGCATGGGGGCGGGCCCCACGTAGTTCGCCCGTGGTCGGATCAGGTCACCAGACTCGTACTGTTCGAGAGCGTGCGCGATCCACCCGACGATTCTCCCGAGCGCAAACAACGAGAAGGCTCCACCAGGGGCTCGCCCGAGCTCGGTGGAGACCGCCGCCAGGCCAACGTCGATCGTCGGATGGTCGCCCAGCAGCTCGGTGCCGACCTCCGCGACCCGCCTCACCCCGACCACGACCGGTGACGAGCCAGCCGCCCCTTCGAGCTGTTGGAGCAAGAGTTCGAAACGAGGGTCGCCGTCCGGATACAGAGGTTGCCCGAACCCTGGTATCGCCTCACCGCGCTGCATCCTCGCCCGAAGGAGAGCGCGCAGCTCCCGCTTCTGAGGCGCCCCATTCTGAGAGACTCCCAACTCCCGAAACAGCGCCTCCACTCGATCGGAATGGCCTCCGTGACGAGCACCCCGCAACGCCGCCAGGCCCGCCGTAACGACGTCGTATGGGCCAGCGCCGGCCGATGCCACGCAGCGCGCGGTAAACGACGATACGTTGAGCTCGTGATCCGCACACAGAATCAGCGCGGCACGGAGAGCCGGCTCCAACTGGGGGCGGCGCCGCGCCCAGCCTCGCGTCAGAGTCG
>JANQPS010000138.1 GCA_028285365.1 Thermoanaerobaculia bacterium
AGACTCTCAGTCGCTCTTCCTCACTCGCCGCGACGTCCGGTGCCGACACGGAGTCCGCCGACGGCTCGGCGGCAACCACCGACGGCTCAGCTTCTAGAGGAACCTCACGGGCCGCGTCCGCTACGGACTCTTCAGCAGCGCCTATGTAGGCGATCACCGTATCGACTTCGACGGTCTCCCCTTCGGGAAACAAGACTTGCAGCAGCACACCACTCGCTGGGCTCGGAATCTCCGCGTCGACCTTGTCGGTCGAGATCTCGACGAGCGGCTGATCGCGTTCGACACTCGTGCCGACGTCTACGAGCCAGCGAGTGATGGTGCCCTCGGCGATGGACTCACCCATCTGGGGCATGATGACTTCAGTGGACATGGTCGCTCCGTCTTAGGTCGCTCGGACTTTGGTCAACTCGGTATCGGTAACTTTGCGGTACTGGGCTTGTTGGAACGGAAGCACTCGAGAGTCGTGCGCCGGGCTCGGCACGTTGCACCGAACAGGCTCCCCGACTTGCGGCTGCCGAGGTCACCGGGCCTCGTCTCTTGCTAAACGTGTACGCCGCGCCCCAGAGCCACCATGGCAGCTTCGGGGATGACCTCGGAAAGGGTTGGATGAGCATGCATGGCGCGAAACAGCTCTTCGGTCGTACTCTCGAGGCGAAGTGCCACACACGCTTCCGCCACGAGATCAGTGGCGTGGGGACCGATGATATGAGCTCCGAGCAGCTCGTCGTAGCGACGCTCACGGATCAGTTTGACGAATCCGTCACCCCGACCGAGGATCGCCGCCTTCCCAGAGGCTGCAAACGGGAACCGCCCCGTCTCCACGTCGTAGCCGCGCGCCCTGGCCTCGCGCTCAGTGAGCCCCACGCTGGCCACTTCAGGCGAACAGTAGGTGCACGATGGCACGAGGTCGTAGTTGATCGGGCTACAGTCCTCGCCGGCCATGTGCTCGGCCGCGAGCATGCCCTCTGCCGACGCCACGTGGGCCAGCCAGGGCGTCGCGACGACGTCGCCGATCGCGTAGACGCTCGGCTGGCTCGTCTGCATCCACTCGTTGACCGTGACGAAGCCGTTCTCGACTGAAACACCCGCCTCTTCGAGGCCGACACCTTCGAGCACGGCCTGACGTCCGATCGCTACCAGCACGACGTCAAACGACCGATCGAGCTCCCCGTCCGGGGTGCTCAGCTTGACCGAAGCCCCGGCCGCCCCCGGCGTGGCCGAAACCAATCGGCTGTTCGTGAGCACCTCGATTCCGCGCCGGCGAAAGCTCTTCTCGAGCTCGGCCGACACGTCGTCGTCCTCCTGAGGCACGAGATGCGGCAGCAGCTCGACGAGCGTCACATCACTGCCCAGAGAGGCGAAGACCGAGGCAAACTCACAACCTACCGCGCCACCACCCAGCACCAGCAGCGACTCGGGTACGCGATCCATCTCGAGGAGCTGATCACTGTCGACGATGTGACGACCGTCCGTAGGAGCCAGCGGGAATGGGCGTGGCACCGAACCCGTCGCGATCACCACGTTCCGGGCCCTGAACGCCTGCTCGGCGTCTTCCGCACGGACGCGAACGCGGTTCGCCCCGTCGAGAGAGCCCCAGCCGTGCACGCGCTCGACTCCGTTCTTCTTGATGAGATGAGCCACCCCGCGTGCGTTCTTCGACACGACCTTGCCGCGGTAGCTGGCGGCACGCTCGAGGTCGACGCTCGGGGACCCCTCGATCATCACTCCGAAATCAGACGCGTGGCGCGCGCCGTCGAGAACTTCGGCGGTGTGTAGCCACGCCTTCGTAGGGATACATCCACGGTGAAGACACGTGCCGCCCAGCTCCGGGTCCTTTTCGACGATCACCGTCTCGAGCCCGAGCTGTGCCGCTCGGATAGCCGCCACATAACCACCGGGTCCGCCGCCGATGACCACGACATCCACCGATCTCGTCATCGACCTTCCTCGGCCTTCGTCTCTTCGATTGTCTTCCCTCGATATCTCAAGACAGTCCACCCATTGAGTGTTCAAGAAGGGGCGAGTCACTCAGGACCCGGCAACCGGTTTCGCTCGACGGCCTGGAGCCGCAGGAACAGTCCGGTGTCGGACTCGCCATGTCGCCACCCTAGCACCGGACACGCTGAGCGAGGCCGCTCGAATCAGGTTCGTGACAAGAGGTCGCTTACCCGCGAGTAGCTCAGCTCTCGAGACTCCTTCACGCAACTCAGAAGGAGCGAGCCTCGCTGCATCTGCCCGAGCGACTTGAAGTCCGACGGGGCCAGCAGCCGACGACCAAAAACCGGAATCAGGCTGGTCAGATAGCGACGCGGATCGAGGCTCCCGAGAAACACCACGCACCGGTTCATCGCCGCCCCCCGGGCAAACTCCTCGACCGGGCTCGACAGCGCCTCGAGCGCCTCTGATCCTGGATCGAGTGGCGCTCTCCCCATCTGGAGGACTCGCTCGCGGTCGACAGCCTCGTCAGCTGAGAGGATTCCCTGCCCTCCCGTCAGCACCCAAACATCGTCCCCGGGCTCAGCAAACAGGCGGGCATAGCCGTGCTTCGATTTGAAGTAGAGCGTACTGATCGCCGAAAACAGCTCGGCGAGGGAGCAGTCTCCTTCCCGAAGACGCCGCGCCAAGGGCGCCTCAGCATCTTCGGCCAAGAGGCGAGTGGCCCGCTTACCCCCCAGGTTGGCAGGTGACAGCAGGAACAGCGGCCCCGTCTTCAGCGAGCACCCTGCGTCAGGCGATGGTGACGTCGTCGCAGAGATAGACGTCCTGGATCGCATTGAGGAGCTCGACGCCCTCGGCCATCGGCCGCTGGAATGCCTTGCGCCCCGAGATCAGTCCCATGCCACCGGCCCGCTTGTTGATGACGGCTGTGCGCACCGCTTGAGCCAGATCACCACTTCCTGAAGACGATCCACCCGAATTGATCAGGCCAACACGCCCCATGTAGCAGTTGGCAACCTGCCAGCGGACGAGATCGATCGGATGGTCGGTGACCAGCTCACCATAGACCGCGTCATGGGTCTTGCCGAAGTCCACCGCACGATAGCCGCCGTTGTTGGTCGCCTGCTTCTGCTTGACGACGTCGGCCTCGATGGTGACGCCGAGATGATTCGCCTGACCCGTGAGATCTGCCGAGGCGTGGTAATCCTCGCCGTCCACCTTGAACTCGGAGTTGCGCAGGTAGCACCAGAGAAACGTCGCCATACCGAGCTCGTGCGCGCGATAGAAACACTCCGCGACGTCGACGAGCATCTCGTCACAGTTCTCGGCACCAAAGTAGATGGTCGCACCCACCGCGCACGCACCGAGATCCCAGGCCTGCTCGATCTGAGAGAACATCACCTGCCGGTAGCGATTCGGGTGGGTGAGTAGCTCGTTGTGGTTGATCTTGACGAGAAACGGAATCTTGTGGGCGAACTTGCGGCCGACAGATCCGAGCACACCGAGGGTCGAAGCCACCGCGTTGCAGCCACCCTCCATGGCAAGGCGAACGATGTTCTCCGGATCCATGTAGATGGGGTTGGGAGCAAACGAAGCGGCCGCGGAGTGCTCGATACCCTGATCGACAGGCAGGATCGAGAGATAACCCGTGCCAGCGAGTCGCCCGTGGTCGACCATCCGCTGCAAGCTCACGAGGGTTTGGGTATTGCGGTCCGACAGCGCAAACGAGCGGTCGACGTGGTCGCCCCCGGGAAGGGTCAGCTGGTCGCGCGCAATACCCTGACAGGTGTGGGTGAGAAGAGAGTCGGCCTCGTGGCCGAGATGCGACTCGATCGCAGCGAGCGAGCTCGCCGTAGGTGCCGTGGTCATGCTGATGGGCTCCGAAGCTTCGTGAGATCCCGGGCCCCGGCGCGAGATCTCGAACAGTCGATCAGAAAGAAACGAGGAGCCAGTATAGCTGCCAGGCGACCGCTCGAGACGGGTGCCGAGCCGCGCAGGCAGAACCCTCGGACCGTACGGAATCTGATGGCTTCAAACGTCTCGCACCCAGAGCGGACCACCGCGCGCGAAGCTTCGGCCGCCGAGGACGTGGGGCGCTATCGCCAGTCGAGCCCGACCGAGCGGCCTCCTGATCGAAAGCTCGAAGTTGGCCTGCTCACCAGGGTCCAGATCGCGTTCGAGTGACAGCCACGGTTCACTTTCACGGACGTCACGCTTCTCGTCGTGCAGTTCGACCGCTATCGCCACGCCACCCGGGCCTACGCTCCCCCGTAGCCAGCGGGCAAAGCCGACGTTGCGCAAAGTGACCTCGACGGTACGCAGCTCTCCCGGCTGCCAGTCATCGACTCCCTCGACCTCGACGACAGCGTCGAGCCGACCCCACGTCAGGCTCGTCGGACGTCTCGGTGGTGGAACGTCGGTATCGCCAGGCGCGGACGCGCCGGCGATCAGGCGCTCGCAAGCGGCTACGAGATGCTCGGCGCAACTCAACGGCTGATGCCTGTCGGCCACGAAGCGTCGGGCCCGCTCGCCGAGCGCCAGCGCCTTGGCGCGATCGTCGCTGAAGCCAGCGAGCCATCGGGCCAGCTCGCGGATCTCCGCGCTCGACTGGACCTGGCGTTCGTCTTGGAGCGCGGGAGCGTGGGGATAGGTCTCCGGAAATCTCGGAGACACCGGCACCTTGCGCACGACCTCGTCGTCCAGATCGCCGAACTGGGCGTAGTCGGAGACGATCGCCGAGCGCCCGACCGCCAGAACCCGAAGCAGCGACGCCGAGGTCTCACCCGCACTCGGATAGCGCAGGTTGACCCCTAGATCACAAGCGAGCAGCGCCGACAGGAACTCGTCCGAAGGCAGGTAACCCACGAGGTGGACTCGCTCGGACAACCCCAAGGACTCGATCAGCCCTCGCAAATCGAGATGAGGAGAAACCTCACCGGCGACGAGGAGGTGGACTCTCTCGACCCCGGGCTCGGCCAGGGCACGGACGACCTCCAGGGTGCGCTTGATCGGAGTCTGAAAGCCGAACGACCCGATCAAGAGAGTCTGGTCATCGACTCCGAGCCGGGCGCGGTAGCTCGCCGCCGACTCCTCGGCGACGTCATCGATCGTCGGCAGCGGCATCGGCATGGCCACGACTTCGACCGGCGTCTCGACGCCCTCTTGCCGTATACGCTGCTTCGCCCACTCGCTGTGTACCACGACGCCCAGCTGACGCTCCAACAGACGACGGTGCGCGGGAATCGAAAACAGATGGCTCTGTGCGTACGCGCTCCAGCGAGGCGGCAGGCCCGAGGCCAGTCCCTGCCATCCAGCTTCGTGCCTGGCCTCGGCGAGATATCCGTCGATCGACGCGTTACCCAGAGTCCGCTCGGTCAGCAGATGATGCAGAAAGACGTCGTGAAGGACGACGATACCGGGATCGCTGAGCGCTCGGTCGTAGATCTCGGCGTGGTGAGGGTTGTTGCCGACCTGATAGAGCGCAACCCGCTCACCAGACGGATCACCACCCCTTTCGTGCGCAGACCCTGCTGCGGACGCCACATCCTGGGCCCGATCCTGGATGACGTCAAATCGAGACGCGACCTCCGCGTCGACCGGCTGCTCACCAACCCGCCACACGCGCACGTCAGCAAGGTTGGTGAGCTCGCTCAGCAGATCGACGCTGTAGTCGGAGATCCCCGAGCGAACGGGTGGCAGGGGTGAGAAGTAGTCGAAACGCAGCACGAATCCGGACCTTCGCCGTCAAGCGACGGCGCAGCTAGGACGCGCTCGACTCGCCACCCATGCGCTCACGAAGGAACGCCTCGATGAATGGCGCGATGTCGCCGTCGAGGACACTGTCGGCGTCACCAACCTCGAGGTTCGTGCGGTGATCTTTGACCATGCGATACGGATGCAGAACGTAACTGCGGATCTGACTTCCCCAGCCGGCCTCCATCTTCTCGCCCTCGCGCGCCTCCTGCTCCTCTCGACGCTTCTGCATCTCGAGATCGTAGAGGCGCGCACGCAGGATCTTCATGGCCGTCGCGCGATTCTTGTGCTGCGACCGTTCGTTCTGGCAGCTGACGACGATGTTGGTCGGAAGATGGGTGATTCGCACCGCCGAGTCGGTGACGTTGACGTGCTGGCCTCCGGCCCCAGATGAGCGATATGTATCGATCCGCAGGTCTTTGTCGTCGATCTCGATCTCGACGTCGTCATCGATCTCGGGAAAGGCGGACACCGACGCAAACGAGGTGTGGCGTCGGCTTGCCGAATCGTAGGGACTGATCCGCACGAGACGATGAACACCCGTTTCGCTCTTGAGGTAGCCGTAGGCATAAGAACCGCGCACCGCAAGCGTCGCGCTCTTGAGTCCAGCCTCTTCGCCATCGAGCCGGTCGAGCATCTCGACGTCGAAGGCGTTGCGCTCGCACCACCTCAGGTACATGCGCAGCAGCATCTCTGCCCAGTCTTGCGACTCGGTGCCTCCAGCGCCCGGGTGAATGGACAAGATGACGTTGCGCTCGTCATCGGGGCCCGAGAGCTTCAGCTCGAGATCCAGTTTTTCGAGCTCCTTGGAGACTCGATTGGCGAACTCGGTGGCTTCGTCGTCACCCTCGCCCTCGGCCAACAGCTCCTGCCAAGCGATCACCTCGTCGTGATCGGACTCCAGCTGTTGCAGGGTCTTCTGCTTGCGTTCGAGCAGCCGCCTCTTCTGGAGGATCGGCGCCGACCGCCTGGGGTCGTCCCAGAAGCCGGGAGCCTGAATGTCTTCATCCAGTGTCGCCAGCTCCGCACTCAGGCTGTCGCCGTCAAAGATACCCCCGCAAGATCTCGAGCTTTTCCTTGAGCTCTTCGAGTCGCTGAGTCATCTCACTGGGAATCACGGGTCACCTCCATTTCGAGCGCGCAGCTTACCGCGATCTGCGCCGAGCGCAGTAGCCAATACGAACGCAGTCACCAGCCAACACGCCGCTGGCACTGCGCCTGGCCAGCGGCTGTAGAGCGTGCGCACGCTCTCCCCGCTGACCTCGGTGTCGATGACGCCAGCCTTTCCGAGCTCCAGACTCTCGACGACGTTGCCGTCAGGATCGATGACGGCCGAAATCCCTGTGATCGCCGCCCGGATCACAGTGCGATGCAGCTCGGCGGCCCGAAAGCGAGCAGCGCGAAGGTGTTGTCGAGGCGCTGAGGAGTCTCCGTACCAGGCATCGTTGGTGATCGTCACCAGCGAGTCAGCACCCCGAGTCACTCTCTCGGCCACCTCGCCAGGGAAGACGATCTCGAAACAGATGGAAAGCCCGAGTGAGAGAACACCACCTGGTGACTCGACCTGGGTAGTCAGCGGCCTGAGCTCCAGCAGCGTAGGCTCCGAACCCGCGGTGTAGGAGCCGGCGTTGCGCGCCAACTGTTCGATCGGCAGCAGGTTGGCATAAGGCACGTACTCGCCGAACGGCACGAGATGGTTCTTGTCGTAGCGCTGGACCTCCCCGGTGGGGCTGACGAGCAGACCAGAGTTGTAGAACTCGGTCTGATCGTCACCTCGTTCGCTGGTAGCCGAGTTGAGCAACAGCCAGCAACCCGAGGCCAGCAGCTCCGAGATGTCTCGTCGGAGCCGACGGTCGCGCTCCCAGGAGAGAGGCCACGCCGCGCTTTCCGGCCAGACGATCAGGGTGCCCGGTTCATGACACCTGCTGAGCTGAAGTAGACGGTTGTAGCCCTCCTGGATTTCAGCGGCAGTCGGCTCATCGAAGATCGACACGTTGGGCTGAACGATGAGCACGCGCTGCGGGTCGACAAGCACCGGGGAATCCGGAATCCAGCGCTGAGAGATCGACGCGACCACCAAGAGCACTACGGTTGCCACCGTCGTGGCCACGGGCACCCTCAGTCCGCGTCCCGTCATCGCCAGGGCCAGCGCAGCGTTGATCGCCACGACCACGGCCGAGACCCCGTAGGAACCAATCCACGCGGTCACCTCGAGGACCCCCGGGACATCCACGGCCGAGTAGGCAGCCAGGTTCCACGGAAAACCCGAGATCATCCACGCCCTGATCCACTCGAGAGCGACCCAGGCCGAGCCCGTTCCGAGCACGATCAACCCCGGAT
>JANQPS010000157.1 GCA_028285365.1 Thermoanaerobaculia bacterium
CTCGGTCCCGTGCCCGGGGCTTGGCTCCCCGCGGCGTATTGAGCGGCCTCGAAACGCTCCAGCATTTCGCGCACCCGACGCACCGTGGCCTCGTCGACGGCACGCTCGGCCAACGCTCTCTCGACCTCGGTTGTGGTCAGCGCGGTACCTTCGAGATCGTGCTTGTGGCCCAGGTAACCGCGCAGGACCGCCGAGCATCGCGAAGCCACGAGCTCGGTGTCATAGCGTGCTTCACCCTGAGTTCCGAGAGCCTTCAGTTCCGACTGGGCTTGTCGCAGGGCGTTCTGGCGCCGTCGCAAGCCACTGTCCTTGGCAAACCGTTCCTGACGACGACTGAAGACGAGAGCCAGAGCAAACAGCCCGAGAGGCAACGCTCCAGCAAGCCCGCCCCAGACCAGCCCCAGCCGTGCCGCGAGCGGCGGACGCATCGCGTCGAGTCCACGCTGAATGGGCAAGATGTCATCGGCTAGAACACGCACCGCCACTTTCCCTGTGGTCGGCGCCACTGATTCCGTCAGGTTGAGCGATTCTTCTCCTCGAGCAGGCGATACGTCGAGTGTGATCGGCGCCGTTCGCTTGGTCTGGTACGAACCACTGTCGGTGTCGAAGTAGACGAGCTCCAGCGAGGGGATCACTCGCTCTCCTGCCTCCAGGGGAACGAGTGCCTTGCGAAACGTCTTCGATCCCTGCAGGACTCGTCCCGAGCGGTCGATCGAGCCGGACGGCTTGTCGTCGTAGATCTTGAAATCGGCGAGCTCTGGTAGGGCGGGCGCATTGAGCAACTGGACGTTTCCGACCCCCGACAGCGTCACGCTGAGTGTCGCCGACTCGTTCACGTTCAGCTCGCGCTTGCTGATGCTGGCGCGAATGTCGAACTCGCCCACGAGTCCAAGGAAACCCGCCGGCTCGGCCGGCAGTGGCCGCACCGTGATCTCGAGCGGTCGCGACCTGAGGACCCTCGCCTCCATCGGTACGGTCCCGAAGTCGAAGAAAGACCGTCGTCGCCGTCTCTCACGAGTCTCCACCTGACACTGAAGCTCGGATGGCGGAATCGTGACCGGTCCCGGCCGCTGAGGGAACAGGGCCTTGCGGATTTCGCTCACGAGATAGCGCACGCCGTCCACCGTGGTCTCGTACTCGCGGACGTCACCGAGGTCCTCCGAGACCAGATCCCCGAACTCGAGCGTCGTCAGGCGCGCATCGGCAACCCGCCCGCGGCGAAAGAACCGCCAGGTGTACAGCACCTGCTGGCCTACGTAGGGCTCGGTTTCCGAGACGTTCACCGTGAGAAAGTAGTCGCGCGACGACTCTGAATCGGCAGTTGCGTCGACCACGTTGATCGTGAACGGCTCGGAGGTGAGGGTTTGGCCGTCGACGTCGACACTCGCCGGCCCTACCTGTTTGCGGCCGAGGCTCTTGGGCTGCAGGACGTACTTGTAGGTCACGCCCACCGAGGCGTTGCCGTTGATCATCTGGAAGCGCGACTCGGTGCCGGCGGGATACACGTTGAAATCGTCGAGCGGGGGCAGGCGAGGGCGAGCGTCGCGGCTACCGTCGATGTGAATCTGGAGGACCACCTGGCCTCCCATCGCGACCTGGTTGCGGTCCACCTCCGCCCGGATTTCCTGACCCGCGGCGCTGGTCGCCACCAACCAGCTTGCCGTGACCAACAGGAGCCCGACGAGGCGACTCGGCCGTTCGC
Organism: Thermoanaerobaculia bacterium; assembly: GCA_028285365.1. Lineage (GTDB taxonomy): Bacteria > Acidobacteriota > Thermoanaerobaculia > Multivoradales > Multivoraceae > JANQPS01. The sequence continues at coordinate 1,703 of JANQPS010000157.1, forward strand.
GCATCACCAATCTTTCTCCAGGCGAACTCGGCGTCCAGGCTTACCTTTGCGCTGCTCGTCGGGGCGCTCCTCCTGGAGTGCCTGGAGAAACCGTTCGGCCTCCTCAGGCGTCATCTCGCGAGGCTCGCCTTGGGGTTGCTGCTGTGCTTCTGAGGGTTCTTGTCCCTGCTGTGGCGAGTCGTCCGGCCGGTTGGGATCGGTCTCCCCCTCGTCGACCCGGCCGTTGCCGTTGCGGTCCTCCTCCCCATCGCTGCGACCGTCGCCATCGGTGTCCGGGTTGTTCGGATCAGTCGGGTTCTCGCCTTCTCGCTCGACCTCGTCAGCCAACCCGTCACCATCCTGATCCTGCGGCTGCGCACCCTCCTGGCTCTGCTGCTCTTGCTGTTGGTCCTGCTGCTGGTCCTGATCCTGCTGATCCTGGTTCTGCTGGTCTTGATTCTGTTGGTTCTGCTGCTGTTGCTGCTGCTCCTGGCGACGCTTCATCTCCTCGCGAACGAACTCCAGGTTGAACTTGGCGTCTTCGTCGTCAGGATCGAGCTCGAGGGCGTTCATGTAGAGATCGATCGCGTCGCCCAGCTTGCCCTGACGATAGGCGGTGTTGCCCAGGTTGTAGAGCGCTTCGGCACGCAGCAGCGGGTCTTGGGACCCGGCCGCGCGCTGATAGGAGCGCACCGCAGACTCGTAGTCGCGCATCTGATAATGCGCGCTTCCGATATTCAGCTGCAGGTCTTCGTCCGTCGGACGCTCGACCTCGTTGTCGAGAAATCCTTGAAGGGCCTCGTCGTAGTAGCCCTCGCGGTAGGCGTCGTAGGGATCGTCAGGGGGCAAGGCGCCGCCACGACCTGGCTCGCCGGGCGCCGGCGCGTCAGCATCCACCGATCCAGGCTCTTGGGATGACGTGGCCTCCTGCGACTGCCCAGGTGGTTGTCGAGTGCCAGCTTGCGCACTCACCGGCGTCGAGGTCGAGTGCCAGGCAACGAGGCCGAACCACCAGATCGCCAAGGCCCCGGCCGCTCCCGGCAGACTCCGCCGGCGCTCACTGAGAAGAGGCTCCAGCATCAGCAAGACGAGGGCTCCAGCCAGCAACCACTGGAATCTCTCCTTCCATCGTTCGCGGCGTGAAGCCCCGAGCTCCTGGTCTTCGAGGCTGACCTTGATGCCCTGGAGGTAGATCTGCTCCAGGTCCACGTCGCCGGTCACCGACCGCACGTAGCGACCGCCGGTCGTCAGCGCGATGCGCTGGAGAGTCGGCTCGTCGAGTCGACTCAAGATGATCTCCCCCGATCGATCCCGTCTGAACCCTCCGCCGGGTTGCGGGATGGGAGCACCTTCGTCACGACCAATGCCGATCGGAAAGATGCGGATCTCGCGTTCACTTGCCATTTCGGCAACCTCCAGCGCCTCACCCTGGTGATCCTCCCCGTCGGTGATCAAGATGATCGCCCGGGAGCGATCCGGACCGTCTTCGAAGGCCTCGATGGAGGTCGTCAAGGCTTCTCCGATCGCCGTTCCCTTGACCGGGATCAGATCGGTGTCGATCGCATCGAGAAACAGCTCTGCCGCTCCGTAGTCGAGGGTGAGCGGACACTCCAGGAACGCTGTCCCGGCAAAGGCCACCAGGCCAATGCGATCGCCTTCGAGCAGTCTCAGAAGGTCGGCAATCTCTCGTTTGGCTCGTTCCAGACGACTCAGCTCGCCTCCCTGCTCCGCATCTTCGACGAGCATCGAGTCCGAGACGTCGAGCGCAACGACGATGTCGACACCTCGGCGCCGGACTTCTTCCCAAGTGAAGCCGTACTTGATCTCGGCAAGCGAGAGAAGCAGCAGGGAGAGCGCCACGACGACGAGCCCGGCCTTGACACCCTGGCGCCTGGGGCTCGTGTGTCCGACCAACCGACTCAGCAGCTCAGAGCTCGCGAACTGCTCCAAGAGCCGCTGGCGGCGCCGAGCACTCCAGAAGAAGAAGACGGCAACCAGCGGCACCAGCCACAGCAGCCACAGCAGCTCGGGACGACCTATGCGCCCGTCGCAGCCAGCAGTGGTCAGTCCAACCGCTGACACGGCGAGAAGCTTCGCGTGACTGGCGGCGCGTGACAGGCGCCAGGTGGGGGACCATCGAGTGCTCAAGGTAGCTTTCTCAGTCGCGTTTGCAGGAGCCCGACTTCCAGGAGCAACAAGACGATCGCCGGGATCACCAGCCAAGCGTACTTCTCGTCGTACTCCATGTAGGACTCCATGGTGATCTCGGTCCGCTCCAACCGATCGATCTCCTCATAGATTTCCGCGAGCGCCCGAAGATCTTCTGCACGGTAGTACGCCCCACCCGTACGTTCACTCATCGCCCGCAAGGTTTCCTCGTCGATTTCGACGTTCTCGTAGAGGACCTGGGGCCCCAGCCGAGTCTCCACGAGGAAAGGAGCCTGCCCGCGAGCGCCCGCTCCGATGGCGTAGATCTTGACGCCGAGAGTCTCGGCAACTTCAGCCGCAGTCATGGGATTGAGAGCGCCAGCGTTGCTGCGTCCGTCGGTCAGCAGAATGACGACCTTCGACTTGGCATCGGAGTCCCTGAGTCTCTTGACCGCCGTTCCGACGGCGTCGCCAATTGCCGTCGCGTCACCCGCCATGCCGATCTCGAGACGTTCGAGGAACGTGCTGACGATGCCGTGATCGAGGGTGAGGGGGCACTGCGTGAACGCCTGCTCGCCAAAGACCACGACACCGATCTGATCGTTCTCCCTCGCTTGAACGAACTCCTGGACGACGTCCACTGCCACTTCGAGCCGGTTGCGGCGCTTGGCAATGGTGCGCTCGTCAGCATCCAGGTCGAGAGCCTGCATCGATCCCGAGGTGTCCAGGACCAACATGATGTCGATGCCCTGAGTGCTGACTTCGGTGAGCTTGCGTCCGGTCTGTGGCCGGAGCATCGCGATGAGGAGCAGCGCGACCGTGAGCCACCGCAACCCCCGGACGAATCGCCTCAACACCAGGCTCCGCGACGTCCGGACCCGTTTGAGATGAGCCACGCTCGAGAACCGAATCGCGCTCGAACCGCCACCGCGAAGGGAGCGTCTCATCCGCGGCCAAACGATCCAGGCCGCGACCCAGAGCAGATAGAGGGGCGCAAGTGCCCACAACAGCCAGAGATCGGCGAAGTAGAGGCTCGAGCTCACGAGACACCTCCAGCCTTGCGCTCACCGTCGTCGCCGAGCACACTCGCTGACGCGCCACCAGGCACTGCCCGTGGTGGCTC
>JANQPS010000165.1 GCA_028285365.1 Thermoanaerobaculia bacterium
CCAGAACCGTTTCAGGCTCTGGTCGACCGGATCGAGCCGATCGATCCTGAGAGCTTTGACCCCCGCGTAGGTGACACGGTTCTGTACTGGGTCGCCTACCTGCATTTCGGGCGGTTTGGTGGTGATGTCACCAAGTGGATCTGGGCGACGGTCGGGCTAGTGCCGCCGGTCTTGTTCCTCACCGGTGCGCTGATGTGGTGGAGTCGCGTCGCAAGACCGGCAAGGCGTCACTGAAAGAGGCACCGTGAAGCGACGAGCCCCTCGGATCACCTTCGTGTCCACGATGTGCCTCCTGGACCCCTCGAGTGGGGCCGCTCATTCGGTGCGCTCGATTCTCGAAGCGCTGGGCGGTGCGAGCTTCGAGGCGAGTGCCTTCACGGCGTCGCTCTTCGACGGCAACGACGAGGTCGATCTCGAGATCGCCCTAGGCAAGGCGGCCAGTGACGAGAGCTCTCGTGGCGGGCTCGTCGAGCTGGAGGTTTCAGGTGTCGCTCACCGAATCTACAGAACGAACAGCAGTCGCGGACCCAAGATGACCCGTGCCGAGCAACAGGCGCTGCTCGATGCCTGGCGAGCCGATTGCGGACGTGAACCTCCGGATATCGCGATCAGCTACGGCACCAGCGACCTGTCTCGTGCGCTCAGAGACCAGGCGCGCGGAGTGGGCGCGCTCGTAGTTCACTACCTGGGCAACGCCGAGATCGACGTGACTGGCATCGTCGAGCCCGGTGATCGGCTGGTCTGCCCTTCCGACTATCTGGCCGCCAGATATCGGAAACACATCGCGACATCTGTCGATGTGCTGCGCCCGATCGTCGACCGGTCCCGTTTGCCTTTGCCCAGCCGTACAGTGGGGGCTGAGAGTGGCCGACACCAGCTCGGTTTTGTGACCTTCATCAATCCCCTTCCGCACAAGGGGCTCACGCTGGTCGACCGCCTGATCGAGCGGGCTCGATCGGAACGACCTGACATGCAGTTTCTGGTCGTCGAAGGTCGAATGCCTCTCAGTGCGCTGGATCGCCTTGGTGTCGAGCTGGCCAACCGAGCCAACGTGTGGTGGCTGCCATCGCGCGTGGAGATGGCGTCAGTCTTTGCGAGAACCGCGGTTCTCCTGATGCCCAGCTTCTGGAACGAGGGCTTTGGCCGGGCGGCTGTCGAGGCCCAGCTTTGTGGAATCCCCGTCCTGGCGAGTCGGCGCGGAGGACTTCCCGAGGCGCTGGGCTCGGGACCGGTACCGCTCGCCATCCCGGATCGATGTGCTGAGAACCACTATGCGTACCCGGATGATGCGACAGTGGAGAGCTGGTGGCAGGCACTCAGCCGTCTCTGGGACGACTGCTCCCAGTACGACGCCGCTCGCGAGCTCGCTCTCGAGTCCGCGCGGCCGCTTGCGCCCGAAGAGACTAGCAAGTGGGTGATCGAGTACTTTCGATCACTCGTCGCGTGATGGGCTCCACTTCTCCGGTACTCTGTACGGAGACTGAGAAACACGTGACCAAACGCTGACCAGGGAGAACGTCGCATGACCAGCGCCATGATTGCAGGCAACGCGAGACGTGACGAGGCGTTCAGCTGGACGAGATGGGGCCGGACTGTGTCATCGGCAGTCGTTCTCGCTGGAGCATTCGTCGGGCTGACTTCCGCTAGCGCCAGCGAGCTCGCGCGCACGCCCTCCGGCCGTCCGGACCTGACCGGCACCTACGACGTCGCAACTCTCACTCCGCTCCAGCGCGATTCTCGCTACGGTGATCGCCTCGTTCTGACGGAGGAGGAGGCGCGCCAGATTCGGTCGCAGACCGCGACCCGGACGCAGGCCGCGAATGCGCTGAGCGATCCCGACAGGGAGGCACCCCCGGTTGGTGGCAACGTGGGGGGATACAACTACTTCTTCCTGGATCCCGGCACGTCTCCGGTGCGGGTGGACGGCGAGTTCCGCACGTCGCTGATCGTCGATCCCCCGAACGGCCGACTCCCGCCGCTGACCGACCGTGGCAAGGCCCGAAGGCAGGGTCTCTACTCCTTCTGGGGCAAAAACTCCGGAGAGGCCTGGTGGATGGGAGCCGAGGTGGGACCGTACGACGACCCGGAATCGCTCTCCATCGGAGATCGCTGCATCCATCATCTCGAGGCGACGATTCCCACGATCCCGCGGCTCTACAACAACCTCAAGACGATCGTCCAGACCGAGTCACACGCAGTGATCGTCACCGAGTGGATGCACACTGCCCGGGTCGTTCGCCTGGGCGAGCGAGGCGAGCTGGAGCACGCTCCACCGCAGATCCGCTCACGCTCCGGTGACTCGATCGGTTGGTGGGAGGGGGACACCCTGGTCGTCGAGACCACCAACTTCCTCGAGGAGAACTGGGTCACGTTGTCGGTGGGCGGGAGCCCTTCTCCGACCAGCGACCAACGAGTCATCGAACGCTTTACGCCTCGCCCGGGCGGAGATCTCATCTACCGCTTCACCGTCCATTCGGGCGACTTCGAGGCCCCCTATACGGCTGAGTACACCTGGCCCAGAACGGACGACCGTCTGTACGAGTACGCTTGTCACGAGGGCAACTACTCGATGGGGAGTATCCTCCGGGGCGCACGGCTTCTCGAAGCGCAGGCGAGCGAAAGCGAGCGCTAGCGACGCCGGCCTCGGCGTCAGCCAGCACGCTGGCTCAGGCAGATTCCCACCGCCTGCCGAAGAAGCGAGCCGCGCCGAGGAAAACCACGGTCAGGGCGCCCAGCACGAGCAGCTGCGGCCATAGCCCGATGAGTGCCTGCAGTGTCGACTGTGACGGGTCGTCGTACCAGAACACCTTCAGGTAGCCGTCGAGCGCCCAGCCGTTGAAGGTGAACTTGGCGGCGGTGTCCATGAAGGCGGGCATGGTGAAGCGTGGGATCATGCTGCCGCCAACTGCCGACATGATGAGGATGACGATGGTCGCCGTACCGTTGAGCTGTGCGCGCGTCTTGCAGAGCGTGGCGAGCACGAGGGCAAAGGCGGAAGCGGCACTGGCGGTCACCAGGGTCATGGCCGCAAACCCCATGAGGTGTTTCGTCGTGAAGAGATCCAGGCCGAACACCACGGCGCCCCACACGAACATGACGATCACCTGAGCGATCCCCATCAAGGTGAAGAAGGCCCAGTTGCTCGCCAGCAGAGCGCCCATGCCGACGTTGGACGTGAGCAAGCGCTCGAGAGTCCCGGTCTCTTCCTCTTCGAGCAGTCCGCTCGCCGCACCGGTGACGGAGAAGAGCAGGAACATCACTCCGATGCCGGCGGCGTAGTAAGAGATGATGGAGGCGCTCGTGATGCTGCCGTCGGAGTCTGCGCGAGCTGCAGTGGCCTTGACGTCGACCAGGCCCTGAAGCAAACCGCTTGCTGCGTCCGAAGAGCCGTTGCCCTCGCTGGCGCTCGTGCCTTGACTGTTCATGATCGACTCGAAGTTGTCGATGGCCTCGCGTTGCGCCTCGGTCAGCGGTCCACTGGCGGCTTCGAGCATGGACATGCCGGTGCGCATGAGATGACCGGGCGCCGCGCTGAAGGAGGACGCCTGGAGCAGTCCCGCGATCGTGTGCTGTGCCATCGGGTTCGAGGCGTCGTAGATGAGCTCGACCTCGGGTGTCTGAACGAACGTGCCGTAGGTGTCGCCGAAGCCTTTGTGGACGACTACCGCGGCGTCGGCCTTGCCGGTGCGCACGGCGCGTAGCGCTTCGTCGCGATCGCGCAGCGGTGGGCCTTCCGACTCGACCCCCTGGCGGACTTCGAGTGCGTCCTGGCTGCTCAACGTGTCGAGCAGCGAGCGGCTGACCTCGGTGCGATCCAGGTCGACGGCGATCACGTCCATCGGCCGCAGCTCGGCGTCACCCCCGCCGCCTCCCATGTTGGCGAAGATCGTGGCGAAGATGGAGAAGAACACGACCGGAAGCACGAAGGTGAGAAACAGAGCTCCGCGGTCGCGCTTGAGAGTCGACCACGCAACGCCCATGAGAGTGCTGATCATTCGCGCAGCTCCTTGCCGGTGAGGTGCAGGAAGACGGCTTGAAGACTGGGGCGGTTGACCTCGACGTCGACGACCGTTTGTCCCGCCCTCTCGAGGGAAGCCAGACAGGACGGCAGATCGGTTGCGAGGTCTTCGACGTTGCGACTCCAGACTGCCGAGCTCCCGTCTGAAGTCGAGACGAAGCCTTCGAGGGACGAGACCGGGTGCTCAAGTGTGAACAGCACGCGACGCCCGCGTCCCAGGGTCTGCTCTACGAGCTCGGGAAACGTCCCGGAGGCGATGGTCTTGCCTCCGTCGACGATCGTGATGCGCTCGCAGACCTCCTGGGCTTCGTCGAGCTGGTGGGTGGTCAGGAGCAGAGTGGCGCCGCGTTGCTGGAGCTCCTTGAGCATCTCCCAGATACGCGCTCGACTCTGCGGGTCGACACCCACGGTCGGCTCGTCGAGCAGGATCACCTCGGGCTCGTGCAGCACACCGCAGGCAATGTTGAGACGTCGTTTCATGCCGCCCGAGAAGCCCTCGACCAGCTGTTTGCGCCGCTCAGCCAGCCCGGTCCAGTCGAGCGACCACTCGATGCGCTCGTCAAGCTCCCTGCCGCTCACGCCGCAGAAACGTCCCCAGGCGCGGAGGTTCTCTTCTGCGCTCAGACGCGTGTAGAGCGCGATCTCCTGAGGCACGACTCCTAGACGCTTGCGTGCGGCTCTGGCTTCGGCGGGCTCGAACAACGAGCGCCCCATGAGAGTGATTTCTCCGACGTCCAGCTGGACGCGCCCGGCGATGGCGCGCACCAGGGTCGTCTTGCCGGCGCCGTTGGGCCCGAGGAGTCCTAGCCACTCGCCGCGCTCGAGCGAGATCTTGGCTCCACGCAGGGCTTCGGTCTCGCCGAAACGCTTGCGGGCGTCGGTGACGGTGAGGACGGCGTCGTCGGTCAAGAGCGCGAGGGAGGGAAAAGTCGATGACAGCGGGTCACGTGCTGCTTACGCACCGAGAGACTCGGTTGTTCCAACAGAAGCAACTGCTTCGATGGATCGGACGATACACTGACAGGCAAGTCAACCCAGCAGCTCGATCTCGGCAGAGCTCTACCCAGCTTCGAACCCAAACTCTCAAGTGGGGGAAAACTGATGACCCGACGAACCATCCTCGTGTTTTTGCTCATCGGATTGCTCAGTGCGACCGCGGCACTCTCCCAGCGTGAACAGATCAAGCGCACACCGAGCGGTCGTCCGGACCTGAGCGGCACCTACGACGCTGCGACACTGACGCCCTTGGAGCGTCCCGTAGCGCTCGGCGAGAAGCGTTTCCTTTCCGTTGATGAGGCGAACGCACTAGCCGCAGAGGAACAGTCCCTGCTCGCGAAAGCGAACGAGGCCAGTGCTGCCAATCGCGAAGCGCCTCCCGAGGGTGGCGCCAAGGTCGTGGGGCTCGAGCACACCGAGACCGGGGGTAACGAGTTCGGCGCCGGCAACGTCGGCGGCTACAACCTGTTCTGGGTCGACCGCGGTAGTGAGGCGTTTGCCATCGATGGTCAGTTTCCGACCTCGATCATCTTCGATCCGCCCAACGGGCGCATGCCCCCCATGACGCCGACCGCCATGCAAGAGATGATGGCTCGCTTCTCCTCGTTTCTGCGCGAGAACGACGGCACTGCCTGGTGGATCGATCAGGCCGGTCCCGGTCCCTACGACGGCCCCGAGTCGCTCGCGATCAGCGAACGCTGCATCCTCGGTTTCACGGGAGCGGCGCCCACGCTGCCTAGCCTCTACAACAACTTCAAGCGCATCGTGCAGACCGAGGACCACGTGATGATCCTCATCGAGATGGTGCACGACGCTCGCATCGTGCGCATGAACTCCGAACATCCGGGACCTGAGGTCAAGAAGTGGCTCGGTGACTCGATCGGCTGGTGGGAAGGCGATACCTTGGTGGTCGACACCACCAACTTCCATCCCGAATCATCGCTACGCGGCGGCTCCGAGAAGATGCACGTGGTCGAGCGTTTTACGCCGCAGGTTGGTGGAGACGTCCTGTACTCGTTCACCGTCACGGATCCGGAGACCTGGACCAAACCCTGGAGCGGCGAGTACATGTGGCGCGCCAGCGACGAGCGGGTCTACGAGTACGCCTGCCACGAAGGTAACTACTCGATGGAAGGTGTACTCAAGGGAGCCCGTCTGCTCGAAGCCGAGGCGCTGGCGGCGAAGCAGGGAGCGTCAGGCGACGACTGACGGTGAGGACGCCCAGTGGCGCCGGCACCAGACGACGGGGAGTCTCGCTCGAGCGAGGATGCCTCCTCCTCGTTCTCCTGGCAAGGGTTCTAGCGGGACCTCTGCCGATCGAAGCTCAGTCTGCTCGCCCGACAAACGTGGGTCACTCGGCGCGGCAGTGGATCGATGGTGTCTGGGACTTTCGCACCGCGACCCCGCTGCAGCGGTCCGCTGAGTTGGCCAGGACACCTCGTCTTTCGGCTGGGGAAGCGAGTGCCTACGAAGAACGGTTGAAGGCGGCACGTGCCGTTGCGCTCCAGAAGCGGCCGGCCGTTCACGCGCCCGAATGGCTCGACTACGGCACGCGTCTCCAGCCTGATGGCCGCACTTCACTCGTGATCGATCCCCCCGACGGTCGCATCCCTGCACGCACGAGACAGTCCGAAACGCGGGCTCGCGCCAAGCGCGAGCGTCGGGGCGGTTCTGCCGACGGCCCCGAGAGTCGGAGCCTCTGGGAGCGGTGCCTCGTTGGCTTCAACGCGGGACCGCCCATGAACCCGGGGGCGTACAACAACACGGTGCGGATCCTTCCCACTGACGACTCGGTTCTCATCGTGACCGAGATGGTGCACGAAGCTCGAGTTGTCCGTCTCGTGGCTGTGGACGACGCCGAGGGCTCGACTGGAGGTGATCGGAGTGACGCGCCAGGAGGACCATCACTCCAGTACTGGCAAGGCGATTCCCGCGGGTACTGGCAAGGCGACGAGCTCGTCGTGGAGACGACAGGGTTCAGGTCGCAAACGAGTTTCATGGGATCGGGACAGCTGATGCGCATCGTCGAGCGCTTTGCACCCGGTAGAGACGGAAGTCTCGAGTACACGTACACCATCGACGATCCGGAGTCGTTCTCCCATCCATTTACGGTTCGAGTGGTCATGGTCCCCGGCGGGCCGATGTACGAGTACGCTTGTCACGAAGGCAACTATGCTTTGCTGCACATCCTCCAAGCGGCTCGAGCTGCCGACCGGGCCCCGGAGTGAGGCCCCGATCGCCGAACGGGCCGAGAAGCGCAACGAGAAGCAGGCCGAAACGGGCCTTGGGACACGGAGAATCGTGAGATGAGCTGGAAGTCGAGAATTCTGGTTTGGATGGCGGGCGCGCTGGTGTCGTTCAGCGGTGCGCTTGCGCAAGACGGTGACGCTCCCGAGCCGGCCGAGTTGATCGTCGAGCCGACGGAGCTCAGCCTCGAGGTGGGGACGAGCGCGCAGCTGACGGCTACCGTCAAGGACGCCGACGGCAACGAGCTGGATGTGCGGGTCCTGTTCCTGCCGCTCTATGGGCAGTACTGGAACCTCGACGAGCGCACGTGGGGTTTCAACCTGTTCAAGGTGAAGCCTGACGGCACGGTCACCGCGTCACGGCCGGGTTCGTACGAGATCATGGTGCGCGTGCCCAAAGACCCGGAGGCCTCGGGGCTCGATGCCGAGGCCTACCTCCAGCAGATGGTCGAGCTCGAGGTCAAACGACCACCTGTGAACAGTCTGGAGCTGAGTTCGACCAGCGACGTGCTGTATGAGGGGACCTTGGTAGAGCTCGAGTGGCGCGCATCGGACGAGCTGGGTGACGCTCGGACCGATCGGTTTCCTCGTTTCGAGAGCACCGACACCAATGTGGCACGTGTCGATCAGGCCGGGACCGTTCTTCTGACGGGAACGGGAACGGCGACGCTTCGGGCGCAGCTGGACGACGCCCAGGCGAGTCTCTCGATCCGAGTGCAGGAAAACCCCACGGCGAGTCTGGAGCTCGAGGCTTCCGGTTCGGTCAAGCGCAGCGGTGCCGTGCTCGAAACCCGCACCGGAGATGTCGTGCGCTTCCAGGCGCAAGCGCGCGACGCAAGCGGTCGCGAGCTGGATATCCCCATCATCTACAGCTTTCAGGCCCGCACCGATCCGCTGGCCCAGGGTGGTCCCAGTTCGGGCCTGATCGACGAGCAGGGGCGGTTTGTCGCCGATCTGCCCGGGCAGTACACGATCGTGGCGACATCAGGTGCGCACGTGGCCGTCGAGACGCTAGAGGTCAGAAGGCGAGGCATCGGGCGCGGCATCGAGCTGGTAGGTCACGGCCGTGTCAGTGATCGAGCCACTTCCGACCTGTGGGTCTGGGAGGGCCAGGATGGCAGGGACTATGCCATCACGGGAACGCACAATGCGTCCGGGCACGCCTACATCTGGGACGTCACGGAACCCAAGAGTCTCGAGCTCATCGACATCGTCAAGGTCGACGCGCGTACCGTCAACGACGTCAAGGTCTCCGAAGACGGACGCTTGGCGGTGATCAGTCGCGAGGGAGCGTCGAACCGCAAGAACGGAGTCGTCCTGCTCGACGTTTCGGAGCCGCGTGTCGGGGTGCGCATCGTTTCCACCTTCGACGACGAGCTGCGTGGCGGTGTCCACAACACCTACCTCTACGAGAACCACCTCTACGCGCTGTCGGCCGGGCAGCGCTACGACATCATCAGCGTCGAGGATCCGAAAAACCCGAAGCGGGTCGGTCGGTTTGCCCTCGACAATCCGGATCGCTCCATTCACGACGTCGTGGTGCACGACGGCATCGCGTACTCCGCCAACTGGAACGACGGGGTCGTGGTGGTCGACGTCGGGGGCGGCGATCGCGGCGGCTCACCGACGAACCCGGTGATGGTCGGGAGCTTTCCGTTCCCGACGGGTTGGAACCACGCTGTCTACCCCTACACCAGCGAGTCGACGGGGCAGTTCTACATCTTTGCGGGCGACGAGGCGGCACGCACGGGGTCGTATGCGCCTGATTCCGAGGTGGGAACCGGGACACCCGGCTACGACGACGAGCCCGATCGCTGGCGCGGCTGGATCCACGTCCTAGCCTGGAATCCTGGCGAAGAGCCCGAGCTCGTGGCGCGCTACGAGGTGCCGGAGGCCGGCAGCCACAACATCTGGATCGAAGACGACATCATGTACGTGGCGTTCTACAACGGTGGCCTGCGCATCGTCGACGTCTCCGGTGAGCTGATGGGTGATCTGTATCGTCAGGGGCGCGAGATTGCGCGCTTCTTGCCGCTCGACCCCGAGGGTTTCAAGCCCAACGCTCCGCAGGTCTGGGGTGCTCAGCCTCACAAGGGCAACATCTTCTTCTCCGACTACAACTCGGGCTTGTGGGCGGTCCGTCTCGTCGACGACGAGGATGATGCCGGTGAGGAGTCGTCGACGCCAGAGACGACCGCCGGAGGCCATCAGTGATTGGTCACCGCGAGAGTCGGCTCAGACCGTCGGTGTCGTTGTTCGCCTGGATGCTCGCCGCGACGGCGCTGTTCGCACAGCCTGGCCTGCAGACGCCGTCCGAAGTCTCGGTGGGGAGTGAGTTCGACGTGACCTGGACAGGCACGGGCAACCAGCGCGACTTCATCAGCATCGATGAGCAAGGTTGGCCGGATTCGAAGTACGGGCCCTACATCTACGCTCGCGCCGAAGGGGCCGGCAAGCTGAGGGCGCCCGGCACTCCGGGAACTTTTCTCGTGCGCTATCACTCGGCGGAGAACGGGTATGCGGTTCTCGATCAGCGTGAGATCACGGTCGTGGACGCGACCGCCGAGCTGACGATCCCGTCGTCGGTTGCGGCGGGTGACACTCTGACCATCGAGTGGCAGGGGCCGGCCAATCGCGGTGACTTCATCAGCATCGACCAGGTTGGAGCCGAAGATCGGGAGTACGGCACGTATGCCTACACCCGTAGCAACCCCGTCGAAATCAGGGCGCCCGAGGACCCTGGCTCCTACGTCGTGCGCTATCACCTCTCGACCAACGGCTACCGCGTGATCGGTTCGGCGCCCGTCGATGTGACTGGAGTCGAAGCGACGGTGAGCGCGCCGGCTTCTGTGCAGGCAGGAGGCAAGGTCGAGGTGACCTGGAACGGTCCCGACAATCAGGGGGACTACCTGTCGATTGATCCAGAAGGCGCTCCCGAGCGCGAGTACGGTCCTTATGCCTACACCCGGCACGGCAGTCCAGCGACGATTGCGGTGCCCGACGAGCCCGGCAGCTACGTCATCCGCTACCACATGGGGAAGTCGTACAAGGTGATCGCCGAGTCCCCGCTCGAAGTGAAAGCCAACACCGCGACGATCTCGGGGCCCGCTTCGGTTCCGGCGGGTAGTGCCTTTGCGGTCACGTGGACCGGTCCGGCCAACGACAGCGACTACGTGACCATCGTCCCCAAAGGATCTGGAAACCGCACGTACCTCAGTTACGCGTACACCCGAGCCGGTAGCCCGGCCGAGTTGGAGGCGCCGCTCGATCTCGGGGCGCACGAGCTCCGCTACGTAACGGGTCGCAGTCGCCAAATCCTGGCGGCGGCGGACATCGAGGTCGGACCGGGCGCCGTACCGGGAACCTTGAGCGTCACGGGTGACTTGGGCTCGGGTGGCGCCGCGGCTGCAGGAGCGGGCGCGGTCGAGCTCATCCTCGATGCCTCGGGCAGCATGCTCAAACGGCTCGACGGGACGCGTCGGATCGAAATCGCCAAGCGGGCCTTGAGTGATCTCGTCGACGGCAGTCTGACGGCGGGGACGCCGTTTGCGCTGCGGGTGTTCGGACACAAAGAGGTCGACAGCTGCCGCACCGACCTCGAGATCCCTCTGGCTCCACTCTCGGTGGCGCAGGCGAAACAGAAGATCGAAGGCATCGAGGCGATGAATCTCGCGAAGACGCCCATCGCTGCGTCACTTCTCGCGGTCAAGGACGATCTCGCCGGGGTCGAGGGACCGGTCACGGTGGTCCTGGTCACCGATGGCGAAGAAACGTGTGACGGCGACTCGAAGGAGGCGATCGCCGAGCTGGAGCGTGCCGGCTTCAGTGTGCGCGTCAACATCGTGGGCTTTGCCATCGACGACATGCTGCTCAAGGAGCAGTTCGAAGACTGGGCGCGCGCGGGAGGTGGCCGCTACCTCGACGTGGGCGAGGCCGACCAGCTCGGTGCGGCGATTTCTCGTTCGCTGGAGGTGTTCTACGAGGTGCGAGGTCGCGGCAGTGACGACGTCGTCGCGAGCGGGGTGGTCAACGGCGACCCGGTCTCACTCTTGCCCGGCGCCTACAGCGTCCGCGTGCTCACGATCCCGCCGCGCGAGCTTGGTGAGGTAACGGTCGAGGCGAGGGAGACCGCGAGTCTGGCTGTGGAGTGAGCTGGCCAGGGGGGCCGTCACCAGTACTGCTGGAGTAGCCGCGTGGCCACTCGGATGCGTGGCGTCTGATCTTCGTTGTAGCGGATCAGCACAAAAAGGTCGTTGTTGTCGTCGTAGTCCAATTCGCTGTCGCGGTAAGGGCCCGAGAACAGCAGGCTCGGTGGGCCGAAATCGGGCCTACCGTCTGCAACGCTCAGGTCGACTTCGAACACCGAGTTTGCGATCTTGTAGAAGATCGTCCGGCTGTCGCCCGCCCACGCGAGGGCATCCACGCCGGCACGGGTCGAGATGAGCTTCTCGATCTCGCCATCGGGGAACGAGCGCAGCTGTGCGTAGGGCTCGCCGCCCCGGTAGCTGAGGTACGCGAGCCAACGTCCATCGGGGGACAACCGGCCGTTGTAGTTCGACTCCGAGGACTCGACCAATGGTCGAATGTTCGCCCCTGGCTCAGTGCTTGCCACCATCAGGTCCGAGCCAGATTCCGGTCGAATCAGCATGAGGATCACCGCGGTGCCATCCGCCGCTACGTCGTCGACCACGGCGGAGGTAACGTCCTCGGGTAGCGCGGCGATGAACTCCGGCTCGGTCGGACTGTCGAGTCTCTTCTTCGCAATGCTGATGCTGTTTGCGTTCCCGCCCATGAAGAAGAGGGTTCCGCTGTCTGGGGACCACGCCGGTCCCCAGCTGGCCTCGGAGATCATCTGCGGTTGGCCGCCTCTTACAATGTCGAGAACAGCGACGGCGTGAGTGGCCGCCCGGGTGTCGTGCACGGCAACCGCGAGCGACTGCGAGTCAGGGGCAAGTCTGACCAGCTCCGGGTGCTCATTGTCGAGCGCAATACGATGTCTCGTCAGACCCTGCCGGTCGACGAGAACGATCTCGCCGGAGGAGTACGCCCCTGAGGGGATCCAGGCGACGGTGCCGTCTGCGGCGATTGCGAGCTGTGGGCTGCTGCTATTGGTCAGCTGAATACCCGAGAGGACACTGTGCGGCTCGCTGACCAGGGTGCCTCTAGCTGGATCGAAATCTGCGGCGAAGAGCGTGTCGCTGCGGGTGAAGAACAGCGTCTGGCCGTCCGGAGACGTCCAGACTCCCGTCCCGTTCGTGACCGTGGTCGTCTCACTCTGCGATCGCGCCAGGATGATCTCGCGGTGGTTTCTTCCGGGCGTCTGAGTGGCGAGGAGAAGCCCCTCGGGGATGGCCCAGCCTCGCTCTGTGCCGCCGAGAGACGTCGCGTCGAAGACGGTCAGCGGTTCGCCGCCCTCTGCGGGAACCGCGTACCAGACGTTGGCCGACATCACGTGGATCGATTCGGGCTCGGCCCAATGGGCGGCCTCGACTTGGTGGAGTTTCGCCAGGGTGGTAGGGGATCCGCCTTCGACTGGTACCTTGCGCAGCTCTGAGCTCGCGTAGAAGGCCAGCGACTTGCCGTCCGGCGAGATCACGGGGTTGCGGCCGCCTTCGGTGCCGTCGACGGGCGAGACCTCCATGCTGTCCAGCTGTCGTCGATAGATGTGCTGAACGCCGTCTTTCATGCCGGACCATACGAGCAGCTTGGCGTCTGGTGAGATCGCCACCCCGGTCGATGCCCAGCGGTAGAACGGGGCGGTCTCTGGCAAAGGGACCTCGAAGTGGACTCCGCTGACCTCGTTTGACGACTTGTTGCGCTCGGTAGCGAGGCCGCCGATCAATACCCCTGTCGCCAACGCAACCAACAAGCCAAGAGCAAGGCCGAGCCAGCGTCGCGGCGTCTCGAGGGGGGTAGGCTGTCGTCCGACATTCGTACTCGCTTCCTCGAGACCGATGCGAACGTCGGCGATGTCATGAAAGCGCCTCTTCGGATCTTTGGCGAGGCAACGCTTGATGACCGAGGTGATGTCATGCCCGACGCGCGACTCAGGCGCGCCCCAGTCAGGCTCGTCCTTGAGGATCGAGGCCAACACCATCGACGCGTTCGAGCCCCGAAACGGTCGGGCTCCGGTGAGCGCTTCGTACAGACACACGCCAAATGCCCAGATGTCGGCCTGCCGGTCCGCCTCTTTGCCCTGCGCCTGCTCGGGTGACATGTAGGCGGCGGTGCCTAGGAGGAGACCAGCCTGGGTGGCGTTCGCCGACAGAGTCGGGGAGTTGGTGAGATCGACCTCGCTCGAGCTCGCCGCCACCGCCTTGGCCAGGCCGAAGTCCAGGACCTTGATCGTGCCGTCGGCGGTGACCTTGATGTTGGCGGGTTTGAGGTCCCTGTGGATGATTCCCTTTTCGTGAGCCGCACTCAGCGCTTCGGCGATCTGCTCGAAGAGCGGCCGCGCCTCGCTCACGCTCAGCCCTCGGGCAATGTGCTCCGAGAGGTCTTCACCCTCCACCAGCTCCATCGTCAGAAAGACGGTGCCATCGTCCTCCTCGTAGCCGTAGAGAGTGGCGATGTTCGGGTGATTGAGCGCTGCCAGTACCTTGGCCTCGCGCTCGAACCGTGACAGCCGCTCCGGATCCTGGGCCAAGTCCTCGGGCAAGACCTTGAGCGCCACTTCGCGCCCGAGCTGCGTATCGTGGGCTCGGTAGACCTCGCCCATGCCGCCGGCGCCGAGAGTACCGAGGATGTCGTAGTGGGAAAGGGACGTTCCGGTCTCGAGAGCCACGAGCGGAGTCTAGCCTCTGGGCAGAATTTGCTTTCGAAAGGCGCGGACCGGCCTCGAGCGCCCTACGACGAGGTCTGGCGCATCTACGCAGGTCATCGTCGCTGCAGCGGCTCTATCGGTCTTCAGCCCGACGGCGGCAGCAGCGTGAGGAACGACGATTGTTCAGGGTCTTTGGCGAGGAAGCGTCCGACCCAGTGCTGACCGCTTTCGGAGCTCGTGACCTCTCCGAAGATGCGAGCGTCGTTGGCGAGCCCGCTCGCGAACCCTCGCTGATAGCCCGTCAGGAGTGCGGAGAGGGCGCCAGCTGCTGCGATGGAGCGGCTCGCGGAGATTTCCAGAGCCTGCGGTCCTTTCGCGACGAATCCGAGCAGTCGCTTGGCGGTCTCGTCTTTGGCGAGTCGTTCGAGCTCCGATCGCTGGCCTTGCGCCACCTCGTCCCAGTCCTTGCGCGGCACGTCGAGCTTGCCCTCCGCCATTGCGACAGCCGCCTCAAAAGCCGAGCGCAAGGCGGTCGACGACGGCTGGAACTCGTCGGCGAGACCGATCGCGACGGCGGTTGCGCCATCGACGGGCTCGCCGTTGATCGACATCTCCGCGGCGAGCCGTGGGCCCACGAGTCGCGGAAGACGCTGCATGCCGCCGTAGCCGGGGATGACGCCGAGTTTGACCTCGGGCTGCCCGAGCGTCGCGTTTTCGGTCGCGATCCGATAATGCGTGCTCATAGCGAGCTCGTTCCCGCCGCCGAGAGCAAATCCGTCGATGAGCGAGACGACCGGAAGCTCGAGGTTCTCTAGCGCGCTGAAGACGGCCATGTTGGCGTTGGCCAGTCGCTCGAGATCGCTTGCGCTCTTGCCGACGAAAACCTGGACGTCTGCGCCGGCGACAAAGGCACGTCCCGAGCCGCGGACGACGACACCGCGCACGGCCTGACCTTCGCAGGTGGCACTGGTGGCGAGCTCGTCGACGACGCCGCCCAGCTGTGCCAGGAGCTCTTCGCTGAGTGCGTTCAGCGCACTGGGGCGCGTGATGCTGATCAGCAGGATCCCGTCGAGGAGACGAAGGTCCAGGAACTGCCCGTCGGACGGTGCGGCCGCTCGCAGGGAGTTGCCGAGAAAAGCTGCCTCCCAGGACTGGATCGATCGGCCCGCTGCGCTGGCCTGCACCAGTGCCACGCCTTTGGGTTTGGTCATGGTGCCGTCGAGCATCTTCTGCTGGACGGCGGGCAACTCGTCGAGTGGAACGACGTCGAGATCTTCCTGGTCCATGACGATCGCACCCTCGCTCAGCAGCCTCACCGTTTCTCGTGCCTGCGACGCGTGGTACATGTGTGAGCCGAGGACATCGAGGTTGGCGTCGCCCTGGAGGACCACGTAGCCGGTCGACATGGCGTCACGCTCGTCGAAGTCGCGGAGCAGGAAGGTGCTGTAGTGGAGAGTGCTCTGGTCGGTTCGCTCCACGATGACGTCTGGGCTCTCCCGGGGCCCGAAGAGACCCCAGATGGCTTTGCCGATCTTGCGTGCGGGAAGCATGAAGCGCTCGTGGTAGTCGGGATTGGGCGCGCCGTCGTCGGTCAGCGGATCCGGCATGTCGGCGACGAGCTGGAGCTCGTCTCGATCGATGACCTGTGAGGTGGTCACACCGAGCTCGGCCAGACGCGCCAGCCCGTCGGCTTCCTGGGTGTGTGACGCGATCACCGCCAGCCGGGCACCACGCTCCTGCGCGGCTCGCACGAAGCTGAGCGCCGCGTCGTCTGCCCCCCAGATCAGGACCTTGCGGCCGGGGAGGAGGCCGATCTCGCTGAAGATCTCGCGCGCCGTGTTGCTGCGAAAGAGGACCTGTTTCTGACGCATCCAGACCCAGCGGGCGTCCATGACGTGCCTCTGCCCGGCGCCGAAAAAGGTCTCTTTGTACTCACCCTTGAGCCCTCGCCCCGTGGCGCCGAAAAAGGCGAGGGCGCCGCCGGGAGCGAGCGCTGAGACCAGCAACGGGAAATTGACCCCACCGGTGTGTTCGAAGACCTTGTCGACGAGCTGACCATCGTTGGCACTCCTGACGGCCTCTCGGAACGGTTCTGTGCGCTCCTGCCAGTCGTTGGGGTCGACGTTCTCCGGCAAGACTCCAAACACCTCTTCCGGGATCTCTCGCCGGTTGATGAAGCTATCGGCCATGCCTCTTTCGATGAGCTCGCCCGCGAGATCGGAGTTGGAGCCGACGAGAACGACGCGAGCACCGAGGGTCTTGGCGATCTGTGCCCCCGCGAAGCTCGTGCCTTTGCCTCCACCCATCACGAGAACCGAGTCACCCGGGCGAACAGCGAGGCGCTCGACGACGGCGCGATATGCGGTGCCGTAGGTCAGCAACATGGCCGCTAGCTGTTCCGGTGAGTGGCCCTTGAGCTCGCTGGGCAGGGCAATCGCGCGCTCCTCGTCGACGACAGCGAACTGGGCGTTGAAGCCGTCGTGAGTCTCGTAGCCTCTGATCCCGGATCCTGTCCAGGAGTCGAGGATGACGGCGTCGCCGACACGCACCGAAGTGACGGCGGGACCTGCGTCGACCACGATTCCGAGCGCGTCACTACCCGGGATGTGCAATGTTGCCGAGTCGCCACGGCCGAAGGGTGGTACCGGAAGGCCGAGGGCTGCAAAGTTGGTGTTGAAGTTTGGACCGGTTGCGAGAATCGAGACGAGGACGCGCTGAGCGTCGGCTGAAGTGAGGTTGGGCGTCGGAACGGTTTCTACGCCCAGGGCTTCGGCCGGTGGCCCATACTGATCGCGGTGCAGGCACAAGGCCAACATCGAGTCTGGCAGACTCCGACTCAGCGTCGGAGGCGTGCCGAGACCCCATGCTGAGGGGGCCATGGTTGTGGAATCTTGCGAGGCTCTCATCGTCGTCTCGGCATGGTGGTTGTCGATATGGTGGCTGTCGATATGGTGGTTCGTGTCCGGATGGTCTC
>JANQPS010000179.1 GCA_028285365.1 Thermoanaerobaculia bacterium
AACCGGCGTCGCCGCACTCACGGTCCTGCTGACCTTGGGACTCGGCATCTCGAGCTGGCTGTCGGACGAGGGTTCAGTGGCGAGGCTCGCGACCACCCCGGAGCCCTCCACCGGCGACGACCCGTCAGCGCTGCCTCGACCAGTCGGCAGCGACGTCCGAACCACGCCGAATCCCGATGCCGATCCACCTCCACACCGGGTGGCCGACCCCGCGGCCAGCCGACCGCAGGCGCGCTCCCTGGAGCCGGCGCTCCCTGTCAGGCCGGCTTTGGCTGACGTGACGCCGAGTCCCGCTCCGGCCACAGCTCCGGACGTCGTCACGGAGGTTGCGCCCCACGAGCCGGACACGCTCGTCCAGCTCGTCGATGACGACGACCTGGTCATCTATTGGCTCGTCGAAGCCGACTGAACCGACCGCCTCGTTCAACCACCACAGTACAGCGCCCGGCATGCGACATGACTTGGCACGACAAGACCCGAAAACGGCAAAGGAGAGTCCCACCATGCGAATCCCCGACCACCACCGGCAGCTCCGCAATACCGTCAACACCCCCGACCGGCTCACGAGGTCGCGTTTCCGCGCCCTGCTGCTCACATGCATCGTGATGGGTGCATGGTTCCTGGCTCAACCCGCTAGCTCACAAGACGACGTTGGAGAGTCCTCGGGCGAGAGGCGGACCGTCATTCACCGGCTCGAGCACGTCGATGCCACCAAGCTCACCCCGACCCTCGGCATGCTCGGCGTGCGCTATTCGGCCCAACCCGAGACCAACTCGTTGATCCTCACGGGCGACCCGGACGCCGTGGGCGCTGCGAGCAGCGTCGTCAAGGCGCTCGATCAGCCACCGGCACCCAAGCCGGAGCTCGAGATCGTGGCCACGATCCTCGACGCGCGAAGAGACACCGGCTCGTCTCGAGAGCTTCCCAAACACGTCGAAAAGGCAGCCGAGAGACTAGGGGACCTGTTCGGCTATCGCTCCTACCAGGTGCTCGACACCGTCTTTCTGAGGATCAGTGACGGGCAGCGCGGCGGCGCCGAGGGCGGCTACGTCCTCGACGACGGGCGCCTCACCTACGGCCTGGGATTCCGAGCGAGAATCGTCGAAGGCAGCTCCGACAACGAGCCGCGATCCATCAGGTTCTCCAACCTCGAGTTCCACGCGCGCGACCCGAGCAGCCCTCGCGACGAGGGACGTCTGAGCGTCGCCTTGAGGACCAACGTCGAGATCCGCGAAGGACAAACCGCCATCGTCGGCAAGGCCACCCCGGTCGGCAGCAAAGCCGCTCTCGTACTCGTGATGAACGTCAGCATCGACGACTGAGGCGACCAAGACACGAAGTCGCTCGAGCAAGGCAAGAGCCTGCGGTCCACGCCGCAGGACTAGGATGGAGGCGGAGGTGGTCCGATGCCACGCTACGCTGCATTCCTCAGAGCCATGAACGTCGGCGGCAGACGCCTGACCAACGACGAACTGCTGGGCCACGTCGCCGACCTCGGCTACGAGAACAGTGGCGCGTTCCTCGCGAGCGGCAACCTGGTCTTCGACTCCGGTCGCCGCACATCACAGAGTGTCACGCGACATCTCGGAGCCGGCCTGACCCAAGCGCTCGGCTACGACGTGTCGGCCATCGTGCGCACTTTCGAAGAAGTCGGGAAGATCGCGAGCGCGTCTCCGTTTGGTGAGTCTCAGGCTGGTGGTAAACCCCAGGTCATTCTGCTCGCCGAAACACTCTCGACCGAGCAGCGGGCGAACGTCGAGTCCCTCTCGACTCCTGACGACCAGTTGTGCATCGTCGACCGGGAGATTCACTGGCTACCGAGCGGGGGACTGATGGACTCGGCTCTCGATTTCAAGACGATCGAGCGCACTGTCGGCCTGAACACGGTCCGGACGAAGCGGACCATCGAGCGTCTG
>JANQPS010000186.1 GCA_028285365.1 Thermoanaerobaculia bacterium
GGTTTTGGAGCCATCCCGCGATTCTTCTCTCGATTCGTGCGCGAGCGCCAAACGTTGACTCTCGAGGATGCGATTCGGCGAGGCACGAGTCAGGCGGCCAATAGCCTCGGACTCACTGGCGTTGGTCTCATCGAGGTCGGTCGACCTGCTGACCTGGTTCTGTTCGATCCCGAAACGATCGTCGACAGGGCGACGATCGAGCGGCCTCACGAGACGTCCGAGGGCATCTCGAAGGTCTGGGTCGGCGGCGAGCTGGTCTACGAGGACGGAAAGGTGACCGAGGCGCGACCCGGACGGGTGATCCGTCGCCCGGCGGCCTAGCCTGGCGAGAGGGCCCTCAGGGCGAGCTCACTTCGAGCGAAGGTCGACCGAAGAAGCGAGCTAGCTCGAGATCGAACGAATCCGGTTGAGCTCCGAGTCCTCCCACTGAGATGGGCGGAGCGGGTCGATGAGCACGCCGGGGTTGAGGATCCCGTTCGGGTCGAGCTCGCGCTTGGCAGCGGAGAGCGCCCTTGCGAACAGGGAGGGTCGCTGGTGATCGTAGCCGGAGCGATGGTCTCGACCGACGGCGTGGTGGTGGGTCACCGTGCCGCCGCCGTCGACCACGATCTCGTTGGCCGCCTGCTTGATCTGCGCCCAGTGGTCGAGCATGGAGTCCATCGTGGAGAGGGCCTGGAAGCTGAAGTAGGGCGCCGGACCGTCTGGGTAGACGTGGGTGAACCGGCACGTGATGGATCCGTCTCGGCCCGTGATGCTGCGGATGGCATCGAGCGTTCCGTTGGTGACGTGGGAGTGGAAGGACTCGAATGCCGACCAGGGAATGGCGGTCTCGAAGGTGTCGCTGATGACTCCCAGCGGAGTCGTGTGCTCTCGGTAGTAGGGAGCTCTGATGAAGGAGTTGCGCCATTGGCCGGCCGCTCCTGACCGCTGAGGATCGTCTCCTTCGGGCTTCTGTACGCTCCCGCCATGATCGCGAGCGAGCTCTTCCGCGTAGCGCATGAGCTCGTCGACCGGATGGTCTTTGCCTTCGAACCCGAGCACGAGCAGGCTTTGGTCGCCACCTGCAGCGCCGGCGGCTTCGTTGGCGTCGATGAGCCGGCAGTTGGTCGGGAACAGTTTCGATTGAGCCAGGGCTCGCACCGCTCGGGCACCTGCGAGGAAATCGTCGAACAGGACCGCTGCCGAGGCTCTGTGCGTCGGACGATCCTGGAGTCGCATCCAGGCTTCGGTGATGATGCCGAGCGAGCCTTCGCTGCCAATCAGCCAACGATCAGGAGAAGGGCCAGCACCCGATCCCGGGAGCCGTCGGCTCTCCCAGATTCCGGCAGGGGTGACGGCGCGCACTGACTCGACGAAGTCGTCGATGTGCGTGTAGAGAGATGCATAGTGTCCCCCGGAGCGGGTTGCAATCCAGCCACCGAGGGTGGACTGTTCGAAGCTCTGGGGAAAGTGTCTGAGCGTGAGGTTGTGCGGCCTGAGCCGGGCTTCGAGGGCAGGTCCGAAGATGCCTGCTTGAATCCTCGCGGCGCGCGAGTCGTGGTCGATCTCGAGGACCTGGTCCAAGCGGGCGAGATCGATCGAGACCGCACCACGGTAAGCGTCTCCGACATCGGCCTCGACGCCTCCGACGACACTCGAGCCGCCGCCGAAAGGGATGGCCGCCGCACCGGTGTCATCGACCCAGTCGAGAATCGCGGCGACGTGCTCCTCTGTTTCCGGGTAGGCCACGAGGTCGGGGGCCTTGACGAAGTCGCGTCGGAAGGCACGCACCGAGTCCGGTAAGGACTTGCCGTAGGTGTGCACCAGTCGTTCGTGATGATCGGCGCTGACTAGGGAGCTCAGGCTGTGCGGGGGAGTCAGTCGCGGGGGAGCGAGCTCGATCTCGTCGGCACGTGGTGCGGGCGTGGCTTCGAGCGATGTCTCGAAGCGAGTTTCCAGTCGCTTGCGATGCTCCTGGACCTCGTCAGCAGAGAGTCCCTGATCCTCGAGACCCCAGCCGTAGAACTTCCGTCGTGAGTGGGTTGCGCGTTCGCCGTTGGTGCTCATCCGCGCAGGCTACCACCGAGCTGGCCTCGGCGGCCTCGGCTTCTTCGCGAGGGAGGAGGCCGTGTGGTCGAGCCGATGGCGGTCCGTGTACGGATAGAAGTCGATGATCTCGCCAGTTGCGTTGCGGCTCTGTGCGTTGCGCCAGAAGTCGACTTCGAAGAGGTCGTCGTGATGACTCTCGAAGACCCGTCGCAGATCGCCATCGAGGCCAAGGAAGGTCGCCAGCTCGTCGGGGAAGATGTCGCTGTCGTGCACCGAGAACCACGGCTCGGCCGACATCTCCTCGATCGGATCTCGCGGCGGCGGTTTGCGACGAAACCGGCACTCCGATAGCGGACAGAGCTCGTCGTAGTCGTAGAAGACGACTCGCCCGTGCCGGGTGACTCCGAAGTTCTTGATGAGCATGTCGCCGGCGAAGATGTCTGCGGCGGCAAGGTCCTTGAGGGCTTGCCCCCAATCGATGACCGCCTCTCGCGCTTGCTGGATGCCGGCCTTGGGTAGGAAGAGATTGAGTGGAGCGACGCGCCGTCCGAGATAGAGATGGTCGATCACGACGACGTCACGTTCGATGTGGACCGTGCGGGAGGCTTCGGAGCTCAGCTCCTCGAGGAGCTCGGCGGAGAAACGCTCACGCGGAAACTCGAGGTGCTCGAACTCCTGGAAATCGACGAGGCGTCCCACCCGGTCCTGGTGCTGCACCTCTCGATAGCGCTCCCGAACTCGTCGATGCGTGGTGCGCTTCTGCGGTGGAAATCGGTCACGCATCACCTTGAAGACGTACTCGAACGACGGTAGGTGAAAGACAGACATGATCATTCCCGGAACCCCGGGAGCGATCTCGAAGCGATCGTTCGAGTCTGCAATCTGCTTCATCATGTCTCGATAGAACTCGGTCTTGCCGTGCTTGTTGTAGCCGAGCGAGATGTAGAGCTCCGCGGTGCGCTTGCGCGGCAGCACCGAGCTCAGAAAGCCGATGGCCTCTCGCGGGCTGGCGACGTCGACGTGGAAGAACCAGCGCGCGAAGCTGAACACAACACTCGCGTCACTCTCTTCGGCCAGAACCGCGTCGACACGCAGTCCGCCGGTACTCTCGTCCCGATCGTTGGTGATCGCGAGGATCACTGGGAGCAGGAGACGCCCGCGGCGCAATCGGCCGATGACGTAGGCCGACTTGTTGCGAAAGAAGAGTGGACGCAAGACGTCGAGCGCTTCGATCCCGGGGTCGCCGAACACCTCGACGACTCGGC
>JANQPS010000195.1 GCA_028285365.1 Thermoanaerobaculia bacterium
AGCCCGAACTTCGCGATGTGATCTCGGATGGTGTCGGGATCGAAGCCGTGGAGGAGCAGTTTGTACTTCTTGACCATGAGCCGCGACACCTTCTGGAGCACCTTGTTGACCAGGCCTTCTCCGGTGAGGAAGGCCTTCGTGGTGTAGGAAAACGCCAACTTGCTCCCGCGCGGAGCCTTGCCGACGAAGCGGAAGACCGCGTCGTTGGCCTCGCGGGTCAGGTACGCGGAGACGCTCTCCCAAATGAACAGGGTCCTCGAGCTCGGGTCGTACCCCGACCTCCTCAGCTCCGCCTGGACATCCTGTTCATTGAAGTCCACCCCGACGTAGGTCACGTGCTCTGGCAGCCCCCCCAACACCCGCTCGACCGTCTCCTTCTTGCGCTCGACCACGTTTGGGTGATCGACCTCGAAGTAGCGTACCTCGTCGATCCCAGGAATGGAGTACGCCTTCGGATCCATGCCCGCGCCGAGGTTGACGATGACGTCGACCTCGGACTTGGCGAGGCACTCCTCGATCGCTTCATCGTAGTAGCGGAATCGGCAGTAGAAGTAGCCCAGCATCCCGGGGTAGAGGCCCTCATAGAACGCCGTCATCAGCTTGAGCCCGAGCGGGAGGCGCATGAACTTGAGGACGAACTTGTCCCTCCCCGTCAGAAAGAGCTCGGAGATCGGGTCAAAGTAGAGCCGCTGCTCCTTCGGGTAGAGCATCCCCATTGCCCGCGATACGGGGAGTCCAAATCCAGTGTCCGTGGCCTTCATCTAGAGTCCTCAGAGCTCATGGGTCGGGGTACATCACGAGGTCGGGCTCGTGCTTGGCTACCCTATGGGTACCTCGTGTATCCGTTTCCAACATGTCTCCACCGACTGTACGGCACGAGCCCGGGCGACGCCGCCCAAGGGAGCCCCCAGGGACATCGCGAGGTCCGATAGCGAAAGCGGGTTTTCTCCATTTCTTATCGACTGTGCACGACGAACTGGGACTCACCGAGACGAACGGAGTGCTCGCGAGAGAATCGAATTCCCCTTCTTCTTGCGCTCTGTTCAGTTGCGTTCGTCTCCGTGCGGCTGGGCGTGTCTCTTCCATCGGTCTTGAAGACCGGCGTCCGTTCACGCGGACCGTGCGATTACGGTCACACCCTCGACTTCGGCTGTGGGTGCTCTTGGACGATCCCACCTCGCCGGGCACGTAGAGCGCGACTCGGCGAGGGAGTACGGGTGGATTCGCAGCCTTGCAACTACCCGGTTCAACAAGACGGACAGATCGAGAGAACGCCGCTGAGCGAGGACATCGGTGTCGCCACGGGGCCATTGGGAGCCGTCTATGATGAGAAGAATCAACGAAAGCATGACTGGCAGACACGACTGTGACCGACCTTCTCCTAGCGTTTAACTCGCTACGCCGAGCACCCACGTTCGTGGCTCTCGCTGTTTCGTCTCTAGCGATAGCTATCGGATGCAACGTAGCCATCTACGGCATGCTCTGGGACTTGGTACTCGCCCGCCTCCCCGTGTCGGCACCTCACGAACTCGTCACGATCCACAGCCAAACGGATCTGACTAGCTCGCCGCAGCAAGTCTCGATTCCTGACTATGAGGACATTCGTGAGGCATCTGTCAGCTTCCAGGCAGTTGAAGCGACCAGCTCCATGTCGATCCAGCTCCAGGTGGGAGACACCCTGGAGACCGTCAGCTCTGTGCTTGTCAGTAGCGGCTACTTCGAGCTACTGGGAGTCCACCCCGCACTAGGCCACGCTCCACGCGAAGACGGGGCACCCACCGTCGTCGTGAGTGACAGCCTTTGGAAGCGGCTCTTCGCGGGGTCTCCAGCTGTGCTCGGCACACAGGTTCGTGCCAACGGAGTTCTCGCCACGATCGTCGGCGTCGCCCCGGCGGAATTCCGAGGCCTGGAGATCGCAAGCGAGGCCGACAAGGTGTGGCTCCCGCTCAGCGCCATGCCCGAGCTTCGTGCGCAGAGAAGGGGTGTTGAGGACCGGCTGCTCTACGACCGGTCGACTCCAAGCCTCAGTCTGGTGGGGCGCCTGTCACATCAGGTAACCGTCGACCAAGCGAACGCCGAGCTCGAGGTGCTCGCTGAGAGCCTCGAGGCCGCGTTCCCAAGCAGCAACTCCAACAAGCGTCTCTTCGCAAGACCGCTTGAAGAAACATCGCGCGTCCATGGCTCCAACGTTCGTGGTCTTTTTCTCTTGGCCGCCGCCGCTGGCCTCATCCTCCTGCTGGCTGGCGCGAACGTCGTGAGCCTGCTACTCGAGCGGGGAACAAAGAGACAACGCGAGCTAGCCATCCGAGCAAGCCTGGGAGCAGGGCGATGGCAACTGGTCCGACTCCTCTTCGTGGAAAGTGCCGCGATCGCGGTGGCTGCGGCGGGCTTGGGAGTCCTGTTGGGAGTCCTCGGTCGCCGCGGACTGTGGAGCATGCGCCATCCGCTCATGGAATCGAGCACGATCGACTTCAACTTTGGTTGGGCGTTGCTCGGGCCCGCTCTCGCTCTGACCATGGCTACCTTGGCACTCGTGGGCACGATTCCCGCGCTCAGGTTCTCCAAGCCAGGGTCACGATCTTTCCTGGCAACCGCACGGTCGAGCTCACCAGGACGCGTAAGGGGTCAGCGTGCCCTGGTGACGGTTCAGATTGCCGTCGCCACAGTTGTCACTTGGGCCACCCTTCTGACCGTCGCGAGCCTCGACAGAATCCTCGCGATCGATCCCGGCTTCGATCCGGACGGACTCGCTCTTCTTGGTGTCGATCTCGACGCGGCCGGCATGTCTCCGGAGCGGGGCCAGCAGTTCTATCGGGAGGCGATCCAGATCGCGAGCACACACCCGGCGGTTTCTGGTGCGGCAGCCGCAAGAACGTTCTTTGGGATGAGTGTCGTAGCGGGGATTGCGAACGACGATGGATTCCGCGAAGGGGAGACGAGCCCCGCGCATATCAACTGGGTGACACCAGACTATTTCTCGACCATGGGTATTGGCCTCGAGCGAGGTCGCCTCCTCGAGGATCGCGATCGCGAAGGAGCTCCTTCGGTCGTCGTCGTGAACCAAACCCTGGCCGATCGAATGTGGCCTGGCCAGAGCCCGCTGGGGCAGCGCCTCTACTTCATTGATCGGTTTCATGAGGTCGTGGGTGTTGTGGCCGATTCCAAGACTCGCGACCTGCGAGAAGAGGTACCCGCGTTTGCCTACGAGAGCCTCTGGCAACGTTACGAACCACGCGCATCGATCCACATCCGTACCACTGACGAGAGTGCAGTCGTTGAGCTCTCCGAGACACTCTTGCGTCTTGCTCCCGGAATGCCGATTCGAGCGTCCTCGATTGAGCACATGATCGAAGTGTCGACCTGGGCAGAAAGAACGGCATCTCGGATCCTTGCCGCGTTCGCGGCTCTTGCTCTCGTACTGGGTGCTCTCGGCATCTACGGCATGGTCGCTTTTGCGATGACCGCCCGAACGCATGAGTTCGGGATTCGAACCGCTCTGGGCGCCAAGGCGGGAGACATTCTGGGTATCGTTGCGGGAGAAGGACTCGGTCCAGCGCTTGGAGGTTTTGTCCTAGGAGCTGCGGCTATCGGCATCTCCGGTCGTTGGATCCGCTCCATGATCTATGAAACCAGTCCTCTCGACTGGCCGACAGCGGCGCTAACGGCTGCCTCACTGCTCGCCAGCCTTGTCTTGGCCTGCACTGTTCCTGCCTGGCGAGCTCTGGCCGTGAGCCCAGCCGCGAGTCTGCGAGCCGACGAGTGAGGGGTTGCGGCCTTTGCCGCCTCGTATTCGCCTCTGCTAAACCAAGGGTGCTGCTCTTGGGACGTCGGTTGAGGAACAAACAACATGTGGACCGTGGGTATGAATCCTGCCCCTCCGCCTCGACACGTGGACACGACTCAGCCACTGAGTGGAATTACGTTGGTGGCACCCCTTCGCACAGAGACATGGCGCACCCGTGCTGAGGCCCAGAGCTGGGTCCGTAGGTAGCCGAGCCGCTCCACCAGCTCGAGAATCTGGGTGGGCAGAGTCGGACGTGAGGTCTCCGGGCAACGAATCAGTACAACACCCGGTGAGCTGGCAAGCTCAGCCGCGAACACCAAACGACCAAAGTCCCGATCTTCAGTGAGCAGTGGCCGTCTCTCGCCATCCGCGATCTCGAGCACTTCCGAATCCGTCGCTCCGGCCGCGTCTCAGCGATAGCAAGAACATCGTAGCCGGCTTCACGGAGCGCTCTCACGACACGGAAGTCGCGACTCTCGTCCGCCAGCAA
The DNA here is from genome assembly GCA_028285365.1 of Thermoanaerobaculia bacterium. GTDB lineage: Bacteria > Acidobacteriota > Thermoanaerobaculia > Multivoradales > Multivoraceae > JANQPS01. The sequence goes on from JANQPS010000195.1 coordinate 4,275, forward strand.
GCGCATGGGCTAGGCGGAGACCTCAGTCGTGTCCCACGGGCTCTAGGCTCTCGATGAGAGCAATCTCGTCTGCGGCGTAGGCAGCGGCCGCACGGATGTCCTCACTTTGGAGGTGTGGATACGACTCGAGAAGGTCCGCTTCACTCGCTCCTTCGCTGATACGGCGCAGGATGAGCTCGACAGGGATTCTCGTGCCCTTAATCACGGGCTTGCCGAGCATGACGTCGGGTCGGATCTCGATTCGGCCTCTGACCGCCATAGCAATGTGAGTCTACCCATCAACGCTCGTCGGTGCGGTCTGACCGGGACGAGACGGGACCTGGTTACCCTGGTTACAGAGCCTCGGACGCCACGGTGTCTTCAGGCTCTTGCGCGCTCCTCACGGGCTCGGAGTTGGCGATGTCGCTCCTCACGCCCCTCGAAACCTCTCGAAACTCAGGGTTGCGGGTCGTCGTAGGGATCTCCGGCGGTACTGAGAGAAGCGACCAGCTCGAATCGGAGGAGGCGATCGTGAGAAGTGTGCTGGGAGACGTTGACCTGGGCTTTCGCCAGCTTCGCAAACGTCCGATCTGGTCGTTGGCCATTGTGGGCGTGTTGGCGATCGGGATTGCCGGTAACACCACGATGTACTCCGCCTTCGAGGCCTGGGTGCTTCGGCCGCTCGACTTTCATGAGCCGGCAAGCCTGGTTGCGCTCTACGAGACACAGCCGGAGAAGGGGCGCACTCGCCTTCCTGTGGCGCCGCAGACCCTTGGCGACTGGATTGCGGAGCAGCAGGTTTTTGAGGAGCTGAGCGCTTTTCGTCGAAGCATGATCAACCTGAGCGACGATGCGCAGCCGGTTCGCTTGGACGGAGCTCAGGTGGCGGCTTCGCTGTTTCCGATGCTCGGCAAGGAGCCGGCGTTGGGGCGCAACTTCTCGGAAGACGAGGACCGCCCTGGACAAGTGGCGCCAGTGGCGCTCATCTCTCATGCGCTTTGGCGGGAGCGCTACTCCGGTAGTCCAGACATTTTGGGTCAGACTCTCCGCTTGGATGGGCGAGTGCACGAGGTCGTGGGAGTGATGCCGCCGGGCTTCGCCTTCCCGGAGTGGGGACAGGTCTGGACACCGCTCGGGCTCGATCTCGATGGCGGTAGCCGAAGTGACAGAACGCTCAGTGTGGTCGGGCGGCTGCTACCGGAGACAACCGTCGAAACCGCCGACAGCGCCCTGGAGTCGATCGCTGCGAGAGTCGCGCAGCGCCATCCGGAGACGAACCGCGGTTGGTCGGCCGAGGTGATGACGCTGAGGGCGAGCTGGGTGCCGGCGGTCATCGAAGTGGCGCTCGCGGCATCGATGGGTGCGGCGGTCCTGGTGCTGCTGGTCATCTGCGCCAACGTCGGTGGACTGATCATCGCCCAGGCGACGGCCCGACAGCGTGAGCTCGCGCTCAGGAGCGCACTCGGGGCGTCGCGGCGGCGCCTCGTCCAGCAGAACGTGGTCGAGGTGACGGTTCTCGCTCTCCTCGGCGGCGTGCTCGGTTTGCCGCTGGCTCAGCTCGCGGTGAGAGACATGCTGGGCTCGGTGCCAGTCGATCCGCCGTACCTCTTTGCCATGACCTTTTCGCCGTGGGCGGGTGCGTACACTGTGCTCATGGCTCTCGTGGCCGGGCTCGCATGCGGCTGGGCACCGTTCACCAGGCGGTCTGGCTTGGGTGGTTTCGAGAGTCTCAAGAGTGGTGGTCGTGCGGGCGCATATCGGCAGCTCGTGGGTGCCCGCAAGATGCTGGTCGTGGGCGAGTTGGCACTGTCCACCGCGCTGGTCGTGGGAGCGCTCCTGGTGGTCAAGAGCTTCTGGCAGCAGCAGTCGAGCGCCAGCGGTTTCAGAACCGATGGCGTGGTATCCGCCGATCTTGCCCTCGCAGGCGTGGGCCTCGAGACGCTAGACGAACGGCGGGAAGCGATCAGGAGGTTGCAGGCAGCGTTGGCCGTGGAGCCAGCTTTCGAGTCCTCAGGGGTTGCGACCCGAATGGTGATGTGGCCCTCTGAAGCTTCTGTAGAGCTCGAGGCACAGGGGCAACCTGTCGTTCACGGCGAAGGCGTGCCCGCCTCGTTCTTCGGGACGACTCGCGGTTACCTGGACACTCTGGCGATCAACGTCGTGGCAGGAAGGACGTTCACCGCTGGCGAGGAGGAGAACGGCGCGGGCGTGACACTCGTGAGTAGCTCCCTAGCAGAGCAGTTGTGGCCGGGGCAGGATCCCGTGGGTCGCCTGGTCAAACGGACCCAGGACGACTCGAGCGCTTGGCTCACCGTCGTCGGAGTGGTGGGTGACGTTTCGGTGGGTCGAGACATGGTCGACTTTGGTGGCCAGCCAAAGGGGCAGTTCTACGCGCCGTGGGCAGCTGCGCCGTCGGCAGCAGTCAGCGTGGCGGTGCTTGGACAAGGATCCGCCGAGTCGTCCGCCGAGGCTCTCCGTTCGGTCGTCGGCTCGGTCCTTCCCGGAGTGCCCGTTGCCGAGGTCTTGACCATTGAAGAATCACTGTTGCGCGTCGGCTGGGTGAGCCGATTCTTTGGTCTTCAGCTCTCCCAGTACGCGATGTTCGCAATCCTGATCGCAGCGATCGGTCTCTACGGTCTGCTGGCCGATTCGGTCCATCGAAGGAGCGCCGAGTTGGCCACGCGCGCAGCCCTGGGCGCGAATCGACAGAACCTCGTCGACATGATCCTGCGCGAGGCGATGAAGCTTGGTGGTCTGGGAATAGGGCTGGGTCTGGTCCTCGCCGTTGCCAGTACGCGCTGGGGCGCGAGCATGCTTGTGGGTGTGAGCGTTCTGGATCCGGTGGTCTTCTCGGCCGTTGCCCTGACCCTACTCGCAGTCACTGTCTTGGCGGCGCTCATCCCGGCGCTGAGGGCTTCGCGGTCGGATCCTGCCCTCGCGCTGAGAGCTGACTGAGAGCTGTTGCGAGTGGTCGTGCCTCAGAAGCGAAAGGTCGTCGACACGACCCCATAGTGCAGCCAGGCAAAGTTGTAGACGTCGTCGACATCGGCTCCGCCCTCGAGCGTTCGATAACCTCCGCTGATCGTGAGTCGTGGAGTGACCTCATAGGCGAGCTTCAGGCTCAGATCAGCTGCTCTGCCGGGACCGCCGGCGAGGGCATCGAGGTCCCACACGAAGTTCCAACGATCGGAAAACCTGTAGACGCCGCTGAAGTGACCCAGCGGGACAAAGCCGGTGTCGGTGTCTCGCGCGCTGATCCCGGGCTGTTCCAGGGCGACCTCAGCGTCTCTGATCTTGGCCGTGAAGCCGGCGCGAAGGGTCCAGCGATCGTTGTGCAGCACACGGTATCGGTAGCCGACTCTCCAGGAGTTGAATTGGTACTTCGCTTCGGTCGGTAGTCCGGCCGCAAACGTGGCGCCAGCGAAGTTGGTCGTCTGATCGAGTGTGCCCGTTTCATCGACCTCGAGAGGAGCTGCCAGGAATCTGACGGAATGGCGGTCGCGCACGTTCCAGGTGAACGTGACGCGTGCGGCAGGCCAGGCGCCTCCGCCTAGAACGTCATCCAGGGCAAATCGGGTGGCGCTCGAATCGTTTGGGATCTGGACGTCATTTCGGCTCTGCCAGACGGCCCCGGCCTCGAGTTCGAGCTCGAAGCGGGACTCGTCCGCCTGGGCTCGAGCCGCGGTCGGGTGGGCCAAGAGCGCAGAAGTCACGAGAAAGGCGACGAGGCGTAAGGTCACGGTTCGGTCCTCTGGAATCGTTGGAGTTGATGTCGTTCGATGAACGGCGGGCGAGCGAGATGGGTCGTCCGACCGAAGGATCGGGGCCCGAGAGGGTCTCGTCGTCACTGTGCGTGCGTTCGAGCGTCGTGCTGCCGGCCGGCTATTTGGCCCGGCGCTCCAGGTGAACTGGCGTCGCTGCACGGGGCGCTCAAGAAGAGCACTGAGACTGCGTATTGCCTGTTCGACCGGGGGTCTCTTCGGCGACTTGTTGCCCGATCGTAGGCTCGGGATGTCATTCGATCTCGGCGTTTGTGCAGATGTCGACGGACAAGCCGGATGGCCAATAGTGGACTCCCAGCATGCCGCGGCGGCGTACTGCACCTGGCCGAACTCCGCTCCGGGAACGACCGCGGGGGAACGACCGCGGCAGGGATCTCGGTCTACGGATGTGCTGGAGTGATCTCACGCCACGGCTTCCGATGCTGCAAGTCAAGGCAAGGAGGGTCGGGACGGGGCAGTGGCGCGCACGGTCTCGCAGGCGCGGCTGGCATGGGGCTGAAGAGTGGCGCATGCCCGTGGCCTGCTAGCCTGGACACCTCCCCTCTAGGCAGGTGCGTCGATGGACAAAGACAGGACTCTGTTGGCTTCAGGTAGCGGGTCCGACACGGGGCCGCGAGAGCGGCAGATCGGGCACTACAAGTTGCTCTCCCGACTGGGCGAGGGCGGGATGGGTGTGGTCTGGCTGGCTGAGCAGGAGACGCCGCGGCGCGAGGTGGCGTTGAAGGTGATCAAGGCCGGTATGGACACGAAGCAGGTGATCGCCCGTTTCGAGACCGAGCGTCAGGCCTTGGCGGTGATGGACCATCCCAACATCGCCCGTGTGATCGACGCCGGCGAGACCGAGCGTGCGCGCCCGTACTTCGTCATGGAGTACGTCAAGGGCGAGGCGATCACGGCCTACTGTGACCGCAACCGTCTCACCACCCGACAGCGCCTCGAGCTGTTCATCCAGGTGTGTGAGGGCGTGCAGCACGCACACCAGAAAGCAGTGATCCATCGCGACCTGAAGCCTTCGAATATCCTGGTCACCGTGCAGGGCGACAGGCCGGTGCCGAAGATCATCGACTTCGGTGTGGCCAAGGCGACGAGCCAGCGGTTGACTGAGCGCACCCTATTCACGGAGCTGGGTCAGTTGATCGGAACACCCGAGTACATGTCTCCTGAACAAGCGGAGATGACGGGTACCGACATCGACACGCGAACCGACGTCTACTCACTCGGGGTGGTGCTCTACGAGCTGCTGACCGGTGTCTTGCCGTTTGACGCGAAAGAGCTGCGGTCGGGTGGTCTGGCGGAGATCCAGAGGCGGATCCGCGAGGAGGAACCGTCGAAGCCGAGCATCCGTGTATCCAGCCTGGGCGAAACGTCGACCGAGGTCGCAAGACGTCGAAGGGTCGACGCCTCCAGCCTAGCCAAGCGACTCCGTGGCGATCTCGATTGGATCACGCTGAAGGCGCTGGCAAAAGACCGCACGAGGCGGTACAGCTCGGCCTCCGACTTCGCCGCGGATATCGAGCGTTACCTGCGGAGCGAGCCGATTAGAGCTCGGCCGCCTAGCCGGCTCTATCGTCTGCAGAAGCTGATCTGGCGTAACCGGGTGGCGAGTGCTGCGAGCCTTGTCGTGCTCGTCACTCTCGTTGGGTCTTCCGTCAGCCTTGGCGTTCTCGCCAGCCGTTTGGCCGAGGAGCGCGACCGCGCGAGCTCTGAGGCCGCTGTCGCTCGCGAAGTGTCCAGCTTTCTCAAGAGTCTCTTTCTCGTTTCCGATCCCCAGCAGGCACGAGGGCGCGAGGTGAGCGCTCGGGAGTTACTCGATCAAGGTGCCCAGCGCATTGCTGAGCTCGACGCACAACCCCAGGTGCAATTCACGATGATGATGACGATCGGGCAGGTCTACGAGTCCCTGGGCCACTACGAGGAGGCAAAAGAGTTTCTGGAGAAGTCGCTGCGTCGTGCTCCGTCGTCTGGGGAGAGGATCGACGCTTTGCGTCATCTCGGCTCTCTGTTCACCTCGACAGGTGACTACGAGGAGGCGGCGGGTCATCTCAGGTCGGCACGGGAAGAAGCGGAGCGGCATTACGGAAGCGGGAGCGACGAGCTGAGCTCGATTCTCCTCAGAGAGGCGACGCTCTTGAGCGATCTCGGTCGCTACCAGGAGGCTGAGGCGATCCTGCGTCGTCTCGTGCGTGACGATGAAGCGCGAGGGGGGGAGGTCACCTCGAGGCGGGTGTCGATTCACATGGAGCTGGCTACGTTGCTGAACGAACTCGTTCGCTTCGAGGATGCGGAGAAGGAATTCGAACGAGCTCTCTCTTTGGAAGCAGAGCGTGGCGGCACCGACTCGCCACGATTGACGCTGATTCTCAACAACCTCGGCAACCTCAAGAAGGATCAGGGGCAGCTCGACGAAGCTGCAAGCTACTATCGCCGTGCTCTCGAACAGCAGGAGAAAGTCTTCGGTCCAAACCACCCCGATGTTGGCCGGAGCACTGGCAACCTCGGCAACGTGCTTCTCGAGCAGGGAGACCTGGACGGGGCAGAGGCCCTCTACGAGCGCACATTGAGCATCATGGAGAGTGGCCTGGGTCCCGACCATCCCGATCTCGCCAAGGTGTACGGACAGCTCGGGGTCCTCAATTGGCAGCGCGGTGATGTCGAAGTCGGAATCAACACCCTCATCAAGGGCGGCGAGATTCTCGAGGCGTCTCTCGGCAGCGACAACCTCGAGGTAGCACTGTTCAAGTCCATCCTTGGCGAGCTGTATCGTCTCAGTGGTCAGGCGGAGAAGGCGGTGCAACCTTATCGAGAGGCACTCGAGGTGCGCAGTCGCCAGCTCCCTCACGACAGCGAGAGGGTGAAAGAAACCGTCGAGGGCCTCGTCAGCGCTCTCCGAGAGCTTGGTCGGCAGCAGGAAGCAGATGAGTTCGAGGAGCGCTTTGCGATTGGGAGCCATCCCCGGTAAGTAGCGCTCTTGCGCAAATCGACGGCTGGCGAATCGGGAGGCGAGCGCACAAGCGAGGCCGGGACCCACGAGGGAGGCGGTCTCTGAGCTCGAGTGCAATTCGGGCGAAAAGCACCTCGTCGAACAGCGTCTCTCCAGGCATCAGCCAAGACTCTGACATCTGCAGCACAGTGATTTCACGGCTGTCGGAGTTGGCCATGCTGCGAGTACGCAGAGAATCCTGGAACACTGTCAGGCCGCCTTCCGTGCGAAGGCTCGATATCCTAGACCAGCGTTTCCGACCCGGAGCACCGAGCGACGCGAATGGACCATTGCCAGTACATCTACTGTCGGGCTGCGCTGTCCGACGCCACCAAGCCCTGTCCTCGCTGCGGCCACCCGCCGAGCAAGGAAGAGATGCTGAACCCGTTCTTCCTCGCAGCATCTCCTGTCGAGGGGCTGCCGACGGGTTTCCTCGACATGCACCAGATCGTTCCCGACTACCCGCGGATGGCGGAAGCGCAGGTGTTTGCGATGGACCAGTACGGAGTCGAGAGTGCACTCCTCCAGTCGGCGCCTGATCAAGCGACCTCGTTGTGCGGCAATGATCAGCTCCTCGAGCTGGCCAATGGGACTCCGGGGAGGTTCTGGCCCTCGCACTTCATCGACCCGCGCACGGACTCGGCGCTGGAAGAAGTGGAGCGCGCGAAAGAGCGCGGCGTGCGAGTCATCAAACTTCTGCCGCCGATCGGCTTTCGGCTCGACGACCCAGCCTGCGATGCCCTCCTCGAGGCGATGGAGGCGCATCGTCTGGTGGCAATGGTCCATACGGGTTTCATCACGGCTCGGCACAAGGCCGAGGAGAAGGCGGCGGGCGCCTTCATGAGCTCGACGTTCGCGGATCCGCTGACCATCGATCTGCCGGCTCGCAAGTTTCCGGATCTGACCTTCATTCTGTGCCACCTCGGTGGCGCCATCTGGTGCGAACAGGCGGGTCAGATGGTGACCCAGCACGACAACGTCTGGGGCGACACGAGCGGCTTCGGGGTCTTCGCTCTTCAACGGTTGCTCCGTCGGGGTGCTGCAATCGACTGGTCGAAGGTGTTCTGGGGCAACGACTCGGTGGCTTTCGCGTATCCGCTGAACCTCAGGCTGCATCTGGCCGCGCTGCGCGAGGCGGGGGCCGAGCGACTGCTTCCCGCCCTCCTCCGCGACAACGGGCGCCGTTTTGCCGACGCGTTCCTGAGCTGACGGGCACAGCTCGGCGTGACCATGACCCGACGACGGATCAACCGCCGCGGATGGCTGCTTGCGCGACGGCTGCTCAAGCTGCTGCTGGGCCCCCCGTTCCGCATCGGATCGCGTCTCGTCGTCGAAGGTCAAGAGCGGCTTCCCAAGAGTCGACGGCCGCTCGTCGTCGCCTGCAACCACCCCGCGCTGATCGACACTTTCTATCTGACCCTGGCGATCCGACCGCGCTTCGTCGTTTGCGGCGCCAAACCGAGTTACTTCCGAAACCGTCGCCTCCGAGCGCTGACCGCCCTCGCCAACGTCCTCGAGGTCAGGGACCACGATACGTACCTCGAGGACTGCGCGCAGCTGCTCCGGGCTGGTGAAGTGCTGCTGATCTATCCGGAGATGGGGCGTCGACCTGAAGGACTCGGGCGCTTCGAGACCTGGGCGGCCGAGGTTGCGCTCGACAACCAGGTCCCGGTCCTACCCTGCTTCCTGCATGGCACCGGCGTCGGCCAGCGCGGACCCGTCAAGCTGGTGGTTGGTCAGGAGTTGCGGCTCGATGGCGACCCGGCCGCGGCCACCGCTGAGCTCCGTAGCGCGATTGCTGGTCTCGATCCCACTGTCAGTCCTGAGGGTGATGGGGTCGCCGAAAGAGCGGTGGCGCGGTGATTCTGGTCACCGGATCGACCGGTTTCATCGGAAGCCACGTGGCTCGGTCCCTGGTCGACGCGCAGACGGAAGTCCGCGCCTTGATTCGCTCGTCTTCGGCTACCGAGCTCGAGTCTCGGGCAGAGATCGTGCGAGGCGATCTCTCGGACCGCGAGGCGCTGGACGCTGCGTGTGCCGGGGTCGACGCGATCGTGCATGCTGCTTCGAAGAACGTCGACAGTGATGGCTCAGGATTCCAGCTAACGAACGTCGACGGGACACGCAATCTCTGCGACGCAGCCATTCGCGCACGCGTCAAGCAGGTCGTCTACGTGAGCTCCGTAGGAGTCTACGGTCACGGTGAGCATCGCTGGGCCGACGAGTCCACGCCGGTCGCACCTGACACTCCCTTCTCGCGCTCCAAGGCCGCGGCCGAGCAGATCGTGATCGATCATCACCGCGCCGGCGACTTCGACGGGACGGTTCTGCGGCATCGATTCGTCTACGGCGAAGGCGACGAGTTGGTTGTGCCGCGGTTGATGGCTGCGGTGCGCCGCCTTCCGTTCTGGGTCTCGGGTGGACGTGCTCGACTTTCTTTTGTTCTTGCCCGCGACTTTGCGGAAGTCACCAGGCGCCTGCTCGCCGAGGGCTCTCGCGACTCGGCTGGCAGGCCGAGCTCGGATCCCGTTTACCACGTCACTTCGGGTGAGGAGCTCCGTTACCGCGACCTCGCCAAGGCGATCGGTCACCGCTTCGGCTACCGAACGCCACGCGTCAGCTTGCCGCGAGGATTGCTGTTGGCAGTTCTCGCGGCGCGCGAGCGCCTCCTCGGCATCGATCCCGAGCAGGCTCCGGGGCTCTCGACGATCCGTGTTCGCCTGCTCGCTCAAGACAATTCGTTCTCGAACGCAAAGCTCCTCGAGAGGTTTCCGGATCTCGACCTCGTGACCTTCGCCGAGGGGCTGGAGCGGTCACTCGACTACTACCGCGAGTTTGCCTGAGCGAGGCCCCGTTCGAGCACGACCTGAAGCTGGGCGGTCAGCGCACGAGTTCGCTGTCGGAGGTCTGGGATCGTCGGGTCACCTTGGAGTGGGGGGTGGATCTCGACCGCGAGAGGACCACCCCAGCGAGGCAGCCAGCGATGGCGTGGCCAAGCTTCGAAAGCTCCGCTGATCGTGACCGGCAGGAGCGGCACTTCGTTCTGGCACGCGAGTCGTGCCGCGCCGTCGTGCAGCCTGAGAAGCGAACCGTTGCGCGTGCGATGGCCCTCTGGGAAAACGGTCAACAGCTCTCCTGCCGCCAGTACGTGGTTCCCCGCCTTGAGCGCGCTCGTGCCTTTGCCCAAGGGGATGCTGCCGGTGTTGTGCAGGAACGCTCCCATGACGGGTATCCGCATGTAGGAAGCCACGACGAAGTAGAAGAGTTGTCGGTCGATGACGCTGGTGAGGAGTTGTCCGTCGTAGAAGCTCTGGTGGTTCGGGGCGAGGATCGCCGGCCCGGACTGCGGAATGTGCTCGATCCCGCGTGCCGTCACCTGGTAGAAGACGCTGAAGTAGCGCTGCCAGCACCACCGTGACGGTCGTCTCAGCCAGCCGCGAATTCGAGGTACGGTCACTGCTGGCTCACGGAGTGGGTAGACTCCCAACGCGATTCGCCGAACGCAGCCGCGTGTCTGCAACAGCCTGCTTCCGCAGCCTGCGCCGGTTCGACTCCGTCAGACCCAAATCCCCGCCGAAACCCCGGACCGAGACTCTGACAGTGCCCCGGACAAAGCCGAGTGTCGTCATTCGTCCGTTGCTTGCGGGCGCGCGCGCTGCGACCGGAACGGTCGTCATCATCGATGTCTTTACTGCGACCACGCTGGTCACGACTCTTCTCGACGTTGGCGCGCGCGAGGTCGTCCCGGTGGGGCATCGCAGGCAGGCGCTCGACCTCGCAGCGCAGGACTCCACCACGATACTCATTGGCGAGAGCTGGGGTAAGAAGATCCGGGGATTTGCGCACAACACATCGGCTGTGCGCGCTTCTGAACTCGACGTGACCGGCGGACGTGTCGTCCTGTGCACCACCAACGGGACTCGAGGGATCCTCGGCGCGCAAAAGGCCGAACAGCTGGTCCTCGGCTGCTTTCGGAACGCCGACGCACTCGTACAGTCGTTGGCCGGGGAGCGTGAAGTCAGTCTGGTGCCGATCGGTCTGGCGAACGGCCGGATGAGCGCCATCGAGGATCAGCTCTGTGCCGAGTATCTCAAACGACGACTCGAAGGCGAATCTGTCGAAGCGAGCGATTCGTTCCTGAGGATTCGACGCGACCTCTCGCAACGAGTTCGCAATCTGGGAAGGAGTGAGGACGTTGCCTTCTGCCTCGAGACCGGTGCGAGCGAGGTCGTTCCGGAGCTCGTCGGCGGTAGGCTCGTCGGTAGGTTCTAGAGAACCACGGTAGGGCGGAAGGGGAGTCCCGTCTGGTCTGATGAAGTCGAGCTCCGGGTGGGTTTCCAGATGCTCTCGGGCAAGCCTTTCGAGTCCATCCAGAGCGTCGCGCACCGCCTTCTTGGCAAACAACAGCTGGCCGAGTTTGACTACCCCCCCGGGGCGGCTGCGGGTGAAGTACTCGATCGCGGTGCAGCGCGGTCCGAAGCTGGTCAGCAGCCAACTCCCGTGGCTCGCCTGGAGCGGCTCCATCCGATCGGCGATCTCCTGGATCGGAGGTCGGTCCACCGGCGCGTCCGCGATCTGGTCTTCCCAGTGGATCTCCCATAGGCGGCGATCGGAGGCTTCGAAAAGGTCGGGATTCATCTCGATGCGACTGACCCACCAGCGACCGACGCCGACTTGCTGGAACCACTGGAAGAGGAGCCGGCTCTGGCCGCGCGGTTGCCCGCCAATGACTTCGCTGTGCCGTACGGGAAGGTAGCCTTCGAGAGCGTGGTGGTCCTCGTCGTTGACGGCGCGCCAGAGGTCCTCGACTGGCAGGTCTACGAACAGGACCCCGATACCCACGTCGCCGTCCCGAGCTGCTTGGGGTTTTCCGATCGCGACCGCCGCGCGCTCATAAAGAGCTTGCGGCACGGGAAAGTCGAAGCGACGGCTGCGACTTGCCTGCTCCAGAAGGGGCCCGAGCTTTTCGAGCTGGGCGTCGATAACGGTGGAGGTCGGACAGTCTTGTGGGGCTGCCTGCGCTTGTCCGAGCGCCGGAGACAGGCTCAGGATCAGGCAGGCGATCTGCGCAGCAGATGTCGTCCTGAGCACTATCAAGGCGGCTGTGCTCCCTCGCTAGCCCGCCGTACGAGCTCGGCAAGCGCTTGCTCCGCCCTGACGGACCGTTCCGGATCGTAGGTGGGATCGTTGGTCATGAAAAAGCCGAGCGACGAGTCTCGGTCGAGACCACCGTGTGTGCCCTCGAGCTTGCCTGCCTTGGTCCATGCCCCGAGGTGAGCTATGAAGCGGCCGTTCGCGTAGCCGGGGCGAATCGAGTAGAGCACCGTGGCCGAGTTGGCGACCCACGTGCCGTCGAGGCCCTCGACGATGCGTTTTGGTGCGTCAGGGTATCTGTGGTCGGCGGTGTGCTCGAGCCAAGTTGCGGCGCTTGCGTAGCCATCGTCGTTGGGCGCGGTCGCTGCCATGATTTGCTTCAGGGACGACCCGAGTACGAGCGGATCCCCAGCGATCGGTTCGGAGCGGAAGCTGCGACCGCTCGTCCCGCGCCATGAGATGGCGGCCTCGGTTTCTGCCCCGACAACCGTTCCCTGGCGCTCACCTGACAGGAACATGGCGAGGTCCACGTGCGGATGTTCGACGAGGTGCGCGGCCATCCTTCGAGCATCCTCTCGACGTAGGAACAGCGCCCCGAAGCTGACTACGCCGAGCACGGGCGCCACGACATCGCCTGGCTCTTCGAGCCGGTTGACTCGCCGGAACCCAGCTGACTGGAGATGAGCTTCGAGCCCTTCGAGGCGTCGCACCTTCTTGTCCGTATTGCCGTGGTCGGACAACAACACGACCCGCAGGCAACGTCCGGTCTGTTCGAAGTGGCGCTGCTCGAGCTCCGTGAGCCGACTGTCGAGTTCGATCAGGTAACGCGCCGTCCCCCGCGAGCCGCGAAAATGGTGGAGACTGTCCGTCCCGTGAATGTAGAGCACCAGCCGATCCTCGGTGCCTTCGAGAACGCGCCGCTCGACCTTCGTCAAAGTGCGCCTCGCATCGGAGCGAGGCATGGAGAAACCTCGCAGTCGGACGAACGCTCCCTCGCGCTCCTGGTCCAGGTGGTCGCGCCAGGCGAAGCCACCGTCCTTGACTTGCAGGGGAGATGGTCCGACGATCCGCTGCTGCTCATAGTCGAAGTGGGGCAGCTCGTACCCTGGCACCGGCTTGGCGCCAAGTGGAGCAAAGATGGCTGCAAACCCGACGTTGGTCATCGACGGAAATGTGGCCACCAACGGTCGCACTGGCTGGTAGCCGGCAAAAGCGCCACGACCCTGCGCCTTTTTGACGGTTCGATAGGGGACGCCATCGAGCGCCAGCACGAGAGTACGCGAACGCTCGTCGAGCGGGCACGGCGCGGCCCGAGCAAAGCTTCCATCGAGAGTGATGAAGAGGACGACGAGACCTAGAATGGGCCATCGCGCGGGAAGACTCATGCTCCCCCGCCCCAGCGGGCTTCGCGATACTGGCGTTCGTCAGCCGCGCTTCCCAGCAGATGCAGCGAGCCCACGACTCGATTGCGAACCACAAGGTCGACTGCGACCTCGGCGAGTCGTCCCGCGTCGCTCTTTGCCCGTGCGGTGGCTCCCGAGCGTAGCTCTAGCGGTGCAGTTCGCAGAATCGGTTCGCGCAGGCGTAGATGGCTGGTCAGCAGGATGTAGCGATGGCGGATCTCGTCAGCCGCGTTCACGTCGTCGTCACCGTGACCTCGAGCCGTGGAGAACTGGCGTACGAGCTCGATCAACTCGGTCGCGCTCCGGAAGTCCCCTGGCCCATCGCTGAGCAAATGCTCGAGGTTTGGTTCGATTGCATTGGCGACGAAGTGAGCGCCCTCAGACCTCGGCTCGCTGATCAAGATGTTCTCGGAACGGACCTTGTTGACGCGCCAGCCGGGAGCGGGTGGCACCGCACGTTGCGCGTCGATCGATCGTTGCTGTTCGGACGTCTCGACGCCGTTGCCAAGCACTACCTCGACCCGAGCACAAGGACTGTTAGACGCTCCGTCCCGAATCTCGGCTTCGATGCGTGTCTGCGTGCCGTCGCCAATGAGCTCAGCCACCGCCAGCTGCAGCTCGGCGTCTGGCGCTGCCCAGCGCTCGAAGCGGAGCTCCAGCTCGCGCACGTAGAACCGGGCCGGAGGCTTGGTCAGACCCTGGGCCGCGCTCGCAACGAGCTCGGCCAGCTGCTGAGCGACCTCGACGAACCAGAGACCAGGAACGTGATCGTAGGGATGATCGAAGAAGAAGGAATGCTGCTCGTCGACGCTCAGCGGTGCCATCAGTTGGCCGTCGACGATCTCGAGAGGTCCTACGACCTGATTTGCCAGCCGCCTCGACACCGTAAGTTCGCTCGCGATCGGCAACAGCCGCAGCTCGGTCGCCTTCTCTTCGACCAGCCGCAGTCCATCAACACCTGCAACCGGCTCTGACGTTCGACCTTCGGACGTCGGTTGGTGTTCCTGCCACGGTGGAGGATCGACATCCCCTGCCAGATTGCGCACGAGCTCAATGACATCACCCAGCGTTTCGGCCGCCGCCCAAGGCTCTTCGGCCTCCGAGAGTGCCGGCAGCTTTCGGCTGAGTCGGGTGGCGAGGGTCATGAGGTCGAGCGAGGAGAGGCCGAGGTCCCGCAGCTCGGCGTCTGGCTCGAGCTGCGCGCGAGGATGTCCCGTAATCGAATGGAGCTCGCGTTGAACCCAGTCGAGAGCATTCTCGGCAGTCGAAGGCGCGGAAGGCTCGTCGTCTGCTGCGGTAGTCGTCGTCTTCGCCTCAAGCGTGTTTGTCTCCATGGAGCCCACGATCGATGGGCGGCGTTCGTGGTCCGTACGATCAAGCCAATAGGACTGCCTCGAGAATGGGTACAGCGGCAGTGAAAAGGAGGTAGCGGTAGCCGGTCTCGGGCGACCGCAGTAGGCATCCCAGTCGATATCGACCCCGGCCTCGTAGAGGCTCGCGAGCGTCGCCGAAATCTGTTCGAGATCACCTCGACCCTGGCGCAGAGATGCGCAGTTCGCTCGCAGCGGCGGTCGCGGCTCGTCTGGAGCGCCCGTTTCTTCCTCCAAGCCGCGAGCGAGCGAAGTCAGCACCGCGTCCGGACCGATCTCGAGAAGAACGTCGCAGCCGTCACGACGAGCAGCCGCCAGACAATCGGCAAAGCGGACGGTGCCGCGCGCTTGATGGGTCCAGTAGCTCGCACTCGCCACCTCGCCTCGAGCTAGCTTGCCGCTGACGTTGGAGTACAGCGAGAGGGCGGGTGGCTGGGCCTCGAAAGGCTCCAGGGCCTCTTCGAACGACGGCAGAACCGGATCCAGGAGCGAGGAGTGGAACGCCCGACGAACCTCGAGCCGTCGGGTGCGCACGCCTGCCGAGTCGAGCCGTGCGCGCAGCCGATCGATCGGCTCGGCAGCGCCCGCGAATACCACTTGGCGAGGACCGTTGACCGCAGCGAGGTCGACCGTCTCGCCGAGATCTTCGAGCGCCTGGCGCGCCTGGTCTTCGGACAGTGATGCGGCCAGCATTCGGCCCGGGCTGGACGACTGCATCGCTTGGGCTCGATCGGCG
>JANQPS010000206.1 GCA_028285365.1 Thermoanaerobaculia bacterium
ACGATGATGCCGGTACGGGAGTCGTTGAAACGGTTGGCAGCGGTGAAGTTGCCAACGACGGTGCCGTCTTCCGTCAGCTCGTTGTAACCCCAGCCGGCTGTTGCCGAGACGCGGCGATTGGCGGGCGCTACTTTGGTCACCAGGTTGACGGCGCCGCCGATGGCGTCGGCGTCCATGTCCGGCGTCAGGGCCTTCGAGACCTCGATGGCTTCGAGCAGATCGGCGGGAATCACGTCGAGTGCCACCTCGCGGCCGCCACCTTCCGGCGAGGGCAGCCGAACGCCATTGATCGCCGTCGAGGTGAGACTTGGCTCCGTGCCGCGAACGATGACGTAGCGCCCCTCACCCTGGTCTCGCTCGAGCGTGAGGCCTGGGATGCGCTGAGTCGCCTCGGCGGCGTTGGGATCCGGGAACCGACCGATCTGATCCGCGGCCACGATGTTCTGGATGTTGGGTGCGTTCTTCTGCTGGTTGAGGGCTCGCGCCTGCCCCTGGAGAATCGGGTTGGAAGTGACCACCACGTTGTCGGCGTAGGTGGCTTTCTCGAGCTGGAGGTCGGAACGTATGGTTCCAGAGTCAGGAACGTCGACGGAGAAGCTCTTGGTCTCCCAGCCGAGATAACTCACGGTGAGCGCCTGTGAGCCGGACGGCAGGCCTTTGAGGAGGAACGAGCCATCGGTTCCGCTGGAGGCCCGCGCGCCGCTGGCTTCGTGCTCGACGGTGGCGCCGGGCAACGGGTTGCCGGCGGCGTCGAGCACTCGACCGACGACGGCGCCGACGCTCTGTGCCTGAAGCTCTGCGCTCAGCGGTAGCAGGAGGAGGACGCCGATCAAGGCGGACAGGAGCAAGGTTCTCATTTTTTCCTCGAGACGTGTGATTTGAGAGAGGGCGATGTCATCCGGAACGTCGATGTCATCTTCAAGGTCAATGTCATCTGCAGGGTCAATGTCACTTGCAAGGTCAATGTCTTCTGGAAGCCTGTGCCGTGACCAAGGCGCGCTGCGTGCTCAGCACGTGGGTCCTAGACCCAGCGCCGAGCTGATGTGGCTCCAGGCGAAGGCCGAGACCGCCTGGTCGTCGTGCACGGCAAACAGAGTCGGGCCTTTCGGTGAGGTCGCGATGCCGTCAGTGTTGGCCGTCACCTTGCCGGCGAAGCTGCCGACGAGTGACAGATCGGCCTGACGCAAGACGCGGAAGACGGTGCGGGTCTCGTGCTGGTCGGTGGTGATCCAATAGCTCTCGGACTGACAGTCGATGGCAGCGATGCCTTCAGGCTCCCAGCGGAAGAGCTCACTCGCTTCGATGCCGAGAAACTCGCCGCCCAGACCGTAGACCTTGAGACTCATGTCGTCTTCGCTCTCTTCGGCGACGAGGAGTCGTTGGGCCTCGTTGTCGAGGGCGATGGTTTCGACCTTCCTCAGGACACCTTGGCCGGCTGTCTCACCGAAGCTGCCGACCAGCTGCGCTGTCGGCGGTTGTGCCTGGTCGTCGACGCGAAAGTGCTTGATGCGCTCACCGAGCTCCGAGTCGGGCGGGATGGTCTCGTCAGGGGTTTCGTAGTTGTCGGTGATGAAGAGTTCGGTGGTCTGGCCCTGGCGACGTGCGGCGATGCCGTAGGGTCTTCTGAGGATCGTTTCGCCAAACGCGGACAACGGCTCGAACCCGGGTAGCGAGAACACCTGGACTCGGTGGTTGTCGCGCTCGACCACATAGAGGAGGTCCCCTGCTATGGCGACTCCGTTGGGACGCTGCAGCTCTCCGAGCTGCTCTCCTCGACGACCGATCGAGCCAACCTCCTCACCGGTCCCGGCATCGAGGACAACCAGGCGGTTCCCCTGTTTGGCGGTAGCGAACACGAGGTGTTGCTCCTCATCGCTCCACGCGGCAAGAGAGTCGATGTCTTCGGCCCAGGAGCTACTCGTCCAGGACTCCGCAACCTGGACGACGTCGTCGCCGATGTCGGCCGGCAGCGCGGCCTCGCTTGGATCGGTAGGGCTGGCGGGCGACTGTTGACCAGCGTCACACCCTATGGCCAGCGCGAGGAAGGCAATGACGAGAGAGCGAGAATCCATTGGGGAGATTCTCGGGAGCCATTGTTAAGAAAGATCCAGCGTTTCATGAAGATTGTGTAAAGAACGTGCAGGCGTCCAGGATCGGTCACCGGGCGAGCAGCAACGAGGAGAATGGCTCGAGAAGCCTTCTCTCCTCCCTCTTGTTCGTCTGTTCGTCGAGAAGAGGGGGCTAGTCAGGGCTGGGCAGCTCGAATCGGAACGGCGGGTCCTTGGGTGACTCGCTGACGTCGACTCCGAAGACGCTTCGGATTCTCTCTGCATCGAGCACCCGTTCTGGCGGGCCGTTGGCGACCACACGCCCGGCGTCGAGGACGATGAC
This sequence comes from Thermoanaerobaculia bacterium, assembly GCA_028285365.1. GTDB lineage: Bacteria > Acidobacteriota > Thermoanaerobaculia > Multivoradales > Multivoraceae > JANQPS01. The sequence continues at coordinate 2,392 of JANQPS010000206.1, forward strand.
CTCGTCGGCCAGGGTCATCGCGGCATTCAGGTCGTGGATGGCTACGACGACGGTGCGTCCGTCGCTGCGTAAGCGACGGCAGAGCTCGTAGAGCTCGAGCGCATGAGAGAGATCGAGGTGAGCGGTCGGCTCGTCGAGGAGTAACGCGCGACTCTCCGCAGCCAGACAACGGGCGATGAGGACGCGCTGGAGCTCGCCACCGGACAATGTGTGTACCGAACGGTCAGCCAGCTCTAGAGTGTCGGTCAAGGCCATGCTCTCGCGGACGACGTCGTGACCGTCGCGCTCCTGACAGCCGGCGGTAACACTGCGACTGCGATTCGCCCAGAAGGGCTCGTGGGGGTAACGCCCCATGGTGACGAGCTCCGCGACGCTGAAGTCGAAACCCGGCTTGGTGTTCTGCGGAACGTAGCCAATGTCCCGGGCGATCTGACGACGCGTCATGGACCGCAGGGGGCGATCGGAATACTCGACGTCGCCGGAATCGGGCTCGATGAGGCCGGCAGCTGTTCGCAAGAGTGTCGTCTTCCCGGAACCGTTCGGGCCTACGAGACAGGTGAGGCTCGCAGGAGCGAAGTCGATCGTGACCGCGTCGAGAATCCTGACGTGCGAGCGCTCGACGGTGACACCTCTCAGGGTGAGCGCGCCGCTTCCGGCGTTCCCGGCGAGGGCCTGACGCGTCTCGAGGATGTGGTTGGACTGCGGGTTGGTCACGTTCGGGCGCTCAGAACACCTGCGTCTCGCGTCGATGGCGAGCGAGCAAGAACAGGAAAAAGGGTGCTCCCACGAACGCGGTGACGACGCCGAGGTGCAGCTCGGTTGGTGCGGCCAGGGTGCGAGCCATGAGGTCGGCGCCCATCAGGAACCAGGCTCCGGTCAGAGCAGCAACGGGGAGGAGTCGCCGATGTGCCGGACCCACGATGAGGCGAACCAGGTGTGGGACGATCAAGCCGACAAAACCCACCACGCCGCTCACGGCGACCGCGCTGCCAGTCAAGAGAGCCGTGGCGATGAGCAGCAGTCGCTGAGAGCGCTTGACCGAGACCCCCAGGGCCGACGCCATCTCGTCGCCTTCGAGCATCAAGTCCAGGTCGCGGCAGAGCAGCCAGGCAGCCAAACCGCCGAGTAAGAGACCCGGGAGCAGGATCGACACGTGGATCCAGCCGCGGTCGGCGATCCCACCCATGGTCCAGTAGGCGATCCGCCGGGCGGCGTCGTACTCCTCCCAGGAGCGGGCGATGAGAAACGAGTTGAGGGCGCCCAGAAACGACGTCAGCGCGACGCCGGCCAGCAGCAGCGTCGCCGTCGACGTCCCTTCGTTGCCGGCGCCTCGCGCTAGTCGAGTGACCACGGCCAGAGCCGCGAGCGCGCCCAGGACCGCAAAAAGGGGGACAAAAAACTGGGAGTGCAGGGACAAGCCCGTTGCCAGGGCGACGACCGCGCCGAGAGAGGCTCCGGTACTGGTGCCCAGGATTCCAGGGGAGGCCAAGGGGTTGCGAAACATCCCCTGCATCATCGTTCCTGCGATGGCTAGCGCACTGCCTACCATGGCTGCGAGGATGATTCGCGGCAAGCGCAGGGACCAGACGACGGCGTCCGCCACCGCGTCGGGAGCCTCGGCCAGTCCGAGATGAAAGCCCAGCACCTGCAAAACGACCGCTGGTGCGATGGCAGTCGTGCCGACGAGCAACCCGGTCGCCGCCAGGGCGATAACCAGAAGAGATCCCGTCAGG
>JANQPS010000223.1 GCA_028285365.1 Thermoanaerobaculia bacterium
TTCCCGGCTACCTCGAGCATCAGGACGCCCTGGCCGCGGGCACGCGTTATGGGGACTGGCTGAGGAGCCTTCCCACCGTGACCAAGGTCGACGACTCGCTCTTTCTGCACGGCGGCATCTCACCCACCTACGCCGACTGGTCGATCGACCGCCTCAACCAGGAGACCTGGGACGAGATCGAGCACCTCGAGGCTTGTCGCGAGCGCATGCTCGATGAGGGGATGATCGTCGAGACCTCGGACCCGACGGACATGGTTCGCGAAGGGCGCGAGGAGCTCGCGTCGTTGCGTGAGCGTATCGATCGAGCTCCACCGAGTGCGCGCGATGGTCTCAGGAAGACGCTCGAGGTCCTGGAGAGTTGCCTGGACTTCGAGGAGTGGTTCCTGGTCAAGGAAGACAGTCCGATCTGGTATCGAGGCCTGGCGCGGCTCGAAGAAGACGAGATCTCGGGTCATCTCGAAGTGCTCCTGGCGACCCATGACGTCAAGCGGGTGGTGATCGGTCACACGCCGCAGAGAGAACGTCAGATCGTCAGTCGCTTCTCCGGTCGCGTGATCGTCGTCGACACCGGAATGCTCCAGAGCGTCTACAAGGGCGAACCAGCGGCCCTGATCGACGAAGGCGACGCCGTCAGCGCCCACTATCTGGACCGGGTCGAGAAGCTCGAGTCGGCCGCGGACGCGCCAATCCCGACCGCTAGTGCGGTGTACCCGTGGCCTGGCCCGGACGGAACCCGCCTACCGTTTCGCACCGACGATGAAGTGATCGCGTTCCTCCAGACTGCGGAAATCAGCGCTGAAGGACGCACCGAGCAAGGGGTCAATCGCCCGTTGCGAGTTCGGCTCGAAAAGGACGGGATCACCGCAGACGCGGTCTTTCGTGCCGTCGACGAGGTCAAGCGGCGCTATCGCAGTCCGACGGGACGCTTTTTCAAGGTCTTCAAGGACAGTTATCGCTTCGAGCCCGCGGCCTACGAGCTGAGTCGCTATCTGGGTCTCGACGCGGTCCCTCCAGCCGTGAGCAGGCCGTTCCGTGGTGACAACGGATCGCTGCAACTCTGGGTGCACGGCGTCTTCGACGAAGGTAAACGTCGCGAAGAAGACCTCGATCCGCCCAACCCGGTCGGCTGGGTGCGCCAGGGAACGATGCGCCGGGTGTTCGACAACCTGATTGGCAACTTCGATCGGAATCAAGGCAACATCCTGATCGAGAACGACAGCTGGCAGGTCTGGCTCATCGATCACACGCGGGCCTTCCTGGAGGAAGGAGATCTCCTCACTCCGGACAAGATCAGCCAGTGCGATCGTCAGTTCTTCCTTCGCCTCCAGGCGGCGGACCCGGAGGAGGTCCGAAAGCTGGTCGAACCTCACCTGACGGAGTACGAGATCGAGGCTCTGCTGGTGCGCTGGGAAAAGCTGGTGAACCTCTTCGAGGAGAAGATCGCCCAGCGGTCCGAGCAGGTGGTGCTTTTCGATCTGGCGCCGCCTGCGCCGTCAGCCGATTGACCAGCTGCTGCCCGTTGGGCTTTCTGGTCGGTGGGACGGGTAAGCTTCGCGACCGAAACCGGTAAGAGGCGTTCTCAGGCGCGAGCGAGCTCGTGAGTTTCGAGGAGAGAGAGATGGTCGACTACGAGAAGCTGGGCTCCTTCTATCTGGGCCGACCCTGGAACGAATCGTCAGGGACCTTACCCGGTCCGCTGCTCTACGACGCGAAAGACCTGGTGACCCACGCCATGGTCGTGGGGATGACCGGAAGCGGCAAGACCGGACTGAGTGTCGGCCTGCTGGAAGAAGCCGCTATCGACGGCATTCCTTCACTGGTCATCGATCCCAAGGGTGACATGGGGAACCTGCTGCTCTCTTTCCCGGCGTTGAGACCCGAAGACTTCTCGCCATGGGTCGATCCCGAGGAAGCGGCGCGGCAGGGAAAGACGCTCGACGAGATGGCCAAGTCGACTGCAACGCTGTGGCGCGACGGCCTCGCTGACTGGGACCAGGCTCCGGAGCGCATCGCCCGCTTTCGCGATTCGGTCGACATGACCATCTACACGCCAGGCTCGAGCGCTGGTGTGCCGCTCAGCATCCTGCGCTCGTTCGACGCTCCGGCCGAGAGCGTGCGCGCCGATCGAGACGCCATGAGCGAGCGCCTCCAGGCGGCAACGTCCGGCCTGCTGGCGCTCCTCGGAATCGAAGGAGATCCGCTTCAGAGCCGCGAGCACATTCTCGTCAGCAACCTGCTTCAGGACGCGTGGCAAGAAGGACGCAATCTCGACCTCGCGGGTTTGATTCAGGCGATTCAGAAGCCGCCCTTCGAGAAGCTCGGCGTCTTCGACCTCGAGACGTTCTACCCGGCTCGGGACCGGACCGCTCTGGCCATGCGCCTCAACGGTCTCCTGGCCTCGCCCGGGTTCGAGAGTTGGTTGGAAGGCGATCCACTGGACGTCGACAAGTTGCTCTACACCGATCAGGGCAAGCCGCGAATCTCGATCATCAGCATCGCCCACCTGTCAGACAGCGAGCGCATGTTCGTCGTGTCCCTCCTGCTGAACGAAGTGGTGTCGTGGATGCGCTCCAAGAGCGGTACGAGCAGTCTGCGTGCGTTGCTCTACATGGACGAGATCTTCGGATTCTTTCCGCCGTCGCAGAATCCGCCGTCGAAGGCGCCCATGCTGACTCTCCTGAAACAGGCACGGGCTTTTGGTCTCGGTGTGGTTCTGGCCACCCAGAATCCGGTCGACCTGGACTACAAAGGACTCTCCAACTGCGGCAGCTGGTTCATCGGTCGGCTGCAGACGGAGCGTGACAAGGAGCGGCTGCTCGACGGTCTCGAAGGCGCCCGCGGTAGTGGCGGCGCAACGTTGGATCGCAAGACGATCGACGAGCTTCTCGGACGCCTCGGGAAGCGGGTGTTCCTCCTCAACAATGTTCATGAAGACGGCCCGGTCCTGTTCCAGACGCGTTGGGTCCTCTCATATCTGCGCGGACCTTTGCTCCGAGACCAGATCCAACGACTGATGGCGCCCAAGAAGGTGGCCCCTCCGCCGCTCCCGTCATCGGCTGGCGCACCACCGGTGACCGCCCGTGACGAACCGCCCACAGCCGAGGCTGCGTCCGAGCCGATGGGGCGCCCAGCGCTGCCGGACGGGGTCGAAGAGGTCTTCGTGACCGCGAGCCGTGCTGCTGGATCCGCTCGCCTCGTTCTGCGGCCCTCGCTGATGGCTCGGGCTCAGCTTCACTTCAAGCGCCGCGGCACGCCACTCGACAAGTGGCAGGAGCAGACCTGGTTGGTCAGCCTCACAGAAGAGCAGAAGCGCCTCGACTGGGAGGGAGCCAGCGTCGTGGAGGGTGAGGTCCCGACAGAAGATGCTGGTCTTGATGATGCCCACTACGCGCCCCTTCCGGCGATCGCGCAGCGAGCTCGTAGCTACAAGAGCGCCGCATCGAAACTCAAGACGGAGATCTACCGGACCCAGTCTTGTCAGGTCTATCGCTACCCCGATCTCAAGCTCTCCTCGGAGGAGGACGAGACCGAAAGCGAATTCAGACAGCGCGTCATGGTCGAGCTCTCCGAAGCGCGCGATCGTCGAGTGGAGAAGCTTCGTGGTGAGTTCGCCGATCGGCTCGAGGCGGTCGACAAGAAGATCGCCGCTGCCGAGGAACGGGTAGAGAGGGAGCGCTCCCAGCTGCGCGACCGGAGGCTCCAGACTGCCGTGTCCTTCGGAACGTCGCTCCTGGGTGCCATGCTGGGGCGCAAGAAGCTCAGTGTTCGTAACACCAGTCGTCTCTCGAAAACGATCCGCGATGCGAGCCGCAGTCAGCGGGAGAAGGACGACGTCTCCAGGGCCGAGCTCAAGGTCGAAGATCTGGTGATAGAGCGAGAAGAGCTGGAGCAGGAGTTCGAGACCGCGGTGCGCGAGCTGCAAGAGACCCTGCCGCCGCCAGGCGAGGTCGAGCTCGAAGTCATCGATGTGAAGCCGCTCAAGAGTGACATCGAGATTCTGTCGTGTGCCCTGGCCTGGACTCCCTGGAAGGTCGACAGCTCCGGAATTGCCGAACCGCTGTTCGAAGTCGACGCCAAAGCCGCAGAGTGAGCCGCCGACTGATCCACGGGTCGAGATGTCATGTCGTGACCAGCGCTACTGACGCTTCGCGTCGCCCCTCGGCCTGAAGCAGGTGACGGGCCCCGGGCAACCGATCGGTCGCCCGCTGGTCGAACGCTTTTGCGGGCCGAATGCCAGGCCGAGACGGCCGAGACCTCGTAATTCTCTTGAAAGAACAGGCGATATGACGACCTGTGGGCAAAATTTGGTGGCAAGTCGTCGTCGTGGCATGTATCCTGCTGACATCGTGGGACTACAGGGTCGAGGTGTGTGCCCGTTATCGGGTATTCCGCAAGGTGCGTCTCGACGGCTAGCTGTCTCGGTCGCTAGGATTCGGACCGCAATTGGTCCGGTCTGTGCTGGAGAATGATTGTGATGATTGTGCCCAGGGTCGTTCGAAATGCCGTAGCGGTGGCTCTCTTGGTCGGGATGTGCTTGACGGGAGCCGCGCTGGCCGAGCCAGTCGTCACGGTCGAGCAGATACCGTGTCTTCTCGTGGGGGAGAACGCGGTCGTCAAAGCGACGGTCAGGGACAACCTCCCGGACACCGAGGTTCGCTTCTTCTTCCGCCGGCTTCACGATGAGGTAGAAGACTTCTACTGGGTCGACATGAAGTCGCGCGGCAACGGCGAGTACTGGACCGTGCTCCCCAAACCGGCCGAAGAGGTCCTGACCCGCCACGAGTTGGAAGAGCTCGAAGAGCAGATTCAGGAGCGCTCCGCTCGTTGGTGGCGCCAAAAAGAGGTCCTCGACGATCGGGATCCCAACGACGATCTCGATCAGGAAATCATTCGAGAGCGAGCTCAGGTCGGCAAGCAGGTGCAGAGAGATTGGATGGCCGACCTCTCGGACACCGAGCTGGAGCGTTGGCTGGCCAGCCTCGAGTACGAGCCGACCGAGTACTACGCAGCCGTCTATGACGGATTCGGAGACCGGCTCGCGGTCAGCTCGCTCCAGGTCACCCAGGTGCAGGCAGAGTGCGACACGAATCTGACGCCCGCCGAAGCCGGTCTCGCCGAGAACCTCACGGTTGGTGAGACGGCGGCCTGGCAGAAGGGCAAGGACGTCTTCCATTGGCTGTGTGACGGAGTGATCTCCAGGATCGACCGCAACAACATCTGGCGCGGCGACGATATCTGCCGAGCCTGCATCGTGGCCTGGTGGAAGCAGGAGAGCATCCTGGTGCCGCTCGCGGCTGGAGCCACGAGCGTCGGTGTTCTGCTCCTCGACGACGACGACGACCCGCCGGCTTCACCTTCTCGTCCGTAAGAAGACTCTCTCGTCCACTCTCTCGTCCACTCTCTCGTCTCCGTGAGAAGCTCGTCCTGAGACGGCGCTCTTCGGACTCCTGACGTTGCTGCCTTTCTGTCATTGGCGGCGGAGTCGGACGGCGGTCGGGAACGTGGTCCCGCATGCGAACTCGCCCTAGAGGTACGCCTCTTTGAGCTGGACGCGTACCTTGCCGACCGGTGAGATCTTGCCCACGACTTCGATGGGTACGAGGAGCTTCGGGTCGAGCAGAATCTCGATGCGCCCCTCGAGTCCGAGCAGCTTGAAGTCGGTCTCAGAACCGTCGAGAGCGCGAGGCTCGATCTGGTAGACGATTGCGTCGACCTTCCCGGAACGTTCCTCACGTCGGCCCGAGCCATCGTAGACGGCGTAGCTGGTGAGCGCGGCTCGAGCGTCGATCTGGCGGATCTCGACTTCGTTGAGCTGGCGGCGAGCGTAGATGAGGAGCTTGCGCGGCTGTTTGGACTGGGGGTCGAGACTAGAGATCAGGGGGAACAGTGCCGACGCTTCGCTGATGACTCTGTCCGCCGAGTCCGGGAAGGTCTCGATCGTGTCTTGACGGTCGCTCCACGAATCCTGATCGAGCTTGCGCTCATCGCCGTCACTGGGGACTCGTCGATGGACCGCGGCGCTGCCCTGGGCGAAGCGAATCCACTTGAGCCGTTGGCGACCTTTGGAGTCGAGCTGCTCTCGTTGGAGCACCGCTAGAGAGTGGGGCTCGACCAGAACCTGGTTCTGGGAGACCCGACCCAGCATGGACGAGCTCACGGTGATTTCCATGAGCTGGTCGGAACTGGGCTGCAGGGGCGCCTCGAGGGTCGATGGACTGCGCAAGGTCGTGTCGCGACTCGCGACGAGCTCGACCCCCACTTCGGCGTCCGCCGTCACGACGAGCTTGCGAGCCCGGAACTTGAGACGGCTCCAGGGGGGGAGTTTCGTCTCGTCAGCGGTAACCGCAGAGACTTCGCTGAGGCCAGGCCAAGGCGGTGTCGCGTGGCTCGGCATGGAAGTCATCGGGCTACCGACGACGATGGTGGCGACGACGAGAGTCACCACGACAGCCAGGGGAGCACGTCTCCGGGCCTGTTGCCGTCGGATGGGCATCATGTTGGGGACCCCGCCCAGATTGGCGGTCGTCGGTGCGCCCAGGGTTGTGCCGTCTCGAGCTCCGCGGCCAGCGAGAGCAAGGTGTGCTCGTCGCCGAAACGCCCCGCAAACTGGATGCCGAGCGGCAGACCGTCGGTGCTCCAGGCGAGTGGCACCGACATCGCCGGGTTGCCAGCGACGTTCATGAGCTGGGTATAGCCGATCATCTGCTGGAGTGTCGAAAGATGCAGATCGGTATCCGTCTGCGTGAGAGCGGCGGCCCCGAGCTCCGGTGGTCGAGCCGCCATGGTCGGAGTGAGCAGTACGTCGAATGTCTCGAAGAAGCGTCCCACCTCGCGACCGATCGCGTGGATGTTCGTGATGGCCTCGGCGTAGTCACTGGCATCGAGTTTGGTGGCCGAGCGCGCCATGGCCCAGGTCAGCGGCTCGACGAGATCCTGGCGAGGCTCGTCGCTACCCAGCTCGGCAGATCGCTGACGGATGGCCAACCAGATATTGGACGCCACGACGACCCGAGCATTTCGAGAGAGTCGGTCGGCGTCGACTCGTGGCCTGGCTTCTTCGACGATATGTCCGAGCTGCTCACACAGCCGTCCTGCTGCGAGCGCGGCATCACGGCACTCGGTCGACGTCGGCGCACCGTTGAAGGTCTCGGTACAGAGTGCGATCTTGAGTCGTTTGCCCGCTGCTTTCACGTCTTCTATGTACGGATGATCGGGTTGTGGCGCCCAATAGGGATCTCCCGGCGCCGGGGCGCACGTTGCGTCGAGCAGGGCGGCGCTGTCGCGGACCGAGCGGCTCACGACGTGGTTGGTGCTGAACCCTGCCCAGCCTTCGCCGCGATCGGGCCCGGCCGTGACACGCGCGCGGGTCGGCTTGAGCCCGAACAGTCCGCAGCAGGAGGCGGGGATTCGAATCGAGCCTCCTCCGTCGCTTGCGTGCGCGGCCGGGATGATTCCGGCTGCGACTGCCGAAGCGGCGCCACCCGATGAGCCTCCAGCACTTCGATCGGGATGCCAGGGGTTGTGGGTCTTGCCGTGAAGGACGGACTCTGTGGTGGTGGTCAGACCAAACTCGGGGGATGCGGAGCGTCCGAAGACCACGAGACCGGCCTTCTTGTAGCGCTCGACGAGGAACGTGTCGTCATCTGGCACGTTGTCGCGGTAGAGGCAGCTCCCGTTGGTGAGTCGCAGGCCGGCCATACCGGCGTACAGGTCCTTGAGCAGAAACGGCACCCCGCCATAGCTGCCGCTCGGGCGGTTGCTCATGGACGAAGCTTGTTCTCGGGCGCGCTCGAAGTCCGGAACGACAACGGCGTTGAGCTGCGGGTTGACCTCCTCGCAGAGCTCGATCGCTACGTCGAGAACCTCTCGAGGATGGGCATCGCCACGGGCGATGAGCTGGGCCAAACCCAGACCATCGTTTTCAAGATAACTCGAGCGCATGGACCAAGCCTCCTCTGATCATGTGTAACGTGGCCGTGAGATCTGAGCTTCCGACTGGAGGGGCAGCGTATCCGACCACAGGGCGGGCTGCTTCCGCGTCGAGTCACACACCGACTTCCGTGTCGTCGAGGACAAAAAACGGGGCGTCACGGAGTGGCAGGAAGGCCGGGTCCTGACGTCCAGTGAGGATCACGAAGACGAACAGGGCTACGATGACCAGGGTCTGGAGTACCCCGACGAACAACAGAGTGACCGTCTGGAGGATTCGCGCCGGATCGTGGCGCAGAGTCTCGAAGTCAGCGACCAGTGATGCGCCCTGGGATCCGAGGACCAGTCCTCCGAGCAGCACCGTGCCGACGAGCAGCCGAACGCCGACGGTTTCGCCGTAGACGGAGATTGCAGAAAGACCGTGCGTGATGAGGCCCACGATACTCATCGATGACTGACCGGTGAGCCGGGGGCGTCTGGCACTGGGGACCGAGGTGTAAGGTATGCGCGACTTGATCAGAGCCGCTGCATAGTGGTTCCACATCTCTGAGACGACGACGAGCCTCTGGAGGCAAGACGCCGGAACATAGCTGAAGTTGCCGACGCGCACAGGTAGGCCGGTCAGCAGCCGATGAAGCCAGCGATAGGAGTGGTAGCCGACCTGAAACCACCAACGCTCTGAACGGCGGGTGCGTGCCCCGAAGACGACTCGTGGGGTGTCATCGGCCAGGGCCGCCGACTGCATTGCGCTGATGTCGGCAGGGTTGTCTTCGCCGTCGCCGTCGATGACGACGCAGTCGAGGTCGGGATAGCGCTCCGAGACGTGCACCAGTCCAATCGCGATCGCCCGCTGGTGGCCGACGTTGCGACGCAACCGGACGCGCCTGACCGAGGTCACGCGCGCTCGCGGGGCCAGGGTGGTCGGATCCGGTTCCTGGGTCGAACCGTCGTCGACCAGCACCACGATCGACGGCCCTGGAAGGACCTCGCCGAGCTCGTCGAGCAACAGCGCCACAGCCTCCCAATCGTTGTGGATGGGAATGAGCACGACCAGCCCTGGCTGCTGGTTCTCGGTCAGTGGCATGTCGCTCTCGTCATGGCTTCGGTGGTCTGTCCCCGGATGCACTCGCAAAGACGACGAGCCTGGCGAGCGTCACTCCATGGAGTTTGCTGGTCGCGATCTCTGGCAAACCCGACAGCTGTTGCTCGGCCTCTCCGAGGACGGATCGTCTCATCAGAACGAGAGCAAACGGAGCGCTTCGTTCGGAGAACTGCAGGTCGGGACGAATGCGACCGAGTGCCTGGAGGAACCGAAAGTGGTACGGGTCGCCCACGATCACTTGAACCGGCGTGTTGGAAGGCAAGACTCGGTTCATCTCGGTGAGAAACTCTGGCGTGTAGGCATCCATCCAGTAGGTCGTCTCGAGCCCGAGCTCCTTGGCTCCCGGTAGGCCGCCCACGAGTCGGTTGTAGTAGCTGAGCTGTAGGGGATGGTAGCTCACGAGAGCCGCTGCCTGGCCAGCGACCATGGCCAGCGTGATCGCGAGCGACCATCGTTGGTTCCAGAACGACGTCAGCCCTCGGAGGCGCTCGCACGCAGTGTGCAGGCCAAAGGCTGCAAGCAGCGCCAGAAAAGGAGTGGTGTGCAGGAACAGCCTGATGCCGTCGTGCTTGGGCGCATTGGGCAGCATCATCGTGGCGATGGGTAGGACTGCACCCCAGAACCACAGGCCCTGTCGCTCGAAGAGGTGTTTGAGACTCGCGAGAGCGCCTGCGGCCGCCGGCAGCCAGAGCGTCACGGGGGTCGCCACCGCCAGCATCAGCCAAGCGGTGTAGAGCGGCGCCTTGAAGTCGTACGCCGTGCCGAGCACCATGACGCTGACCGGAGTGTGGTCTTCCCGGGTGAGCGACGTCATGACGAAGTCGAGCGGGCCCGAGATCGGATGGTGCCACCAGTAGGGGACCAGCAACCAGACGATCGGGATGGCTCCCAGACCCGCGACGAGCATGTCTCGGAGGTCGACCCAACGTCTCCCCAAGAGCAGCCAGAGCCCGATGGGTGCCGGAAGGAGAACGGCCGTGAACTTGGTCGCCAGCGCGGCTCCCCAGACAATGGAGAAGGCGAAGATCCGCCACTTGCCCTGCAGCAGCAGCCATGCGGACACGAGCGCTACCGAAAAGAACGTGATCGGCATGTCGGTGGTCAAGAAATGTGAGTGGGCAAAGACTCGTGGGGTGGTGGCCCAAAGAGCCACGGCGACTCCGGCCCAGAACAGAGAGCGAGACGGTGAGTGAGTGTCAGCGGCGCTCGTCGTCCACGGATGACGCCGCGCCAGAGTGAAGATGAGTGCACCGGTCAGTGCGAAAAACAGCGATGTCGAGGCTCTGAATGCCGTCAGTGGATCGCCCAGGAATCGCAGCCCGAAGGCGAGCAGGTTGGACACCGTCTTGGGGAACGGCGGATGGGGGTTGTGGTACGGATCGCGATTCCAGCCGGCCTCGAGCTCAGCCTCGCTGAGCGCCAGCGTCGGGGTCTCCAGGAGTTTGGCGAACCATTCTCGTTGCCAGCCCTGCGAGGTCATGTAGTAGGGCTCGTCCCAGGTCAGGCCGTAGTCGGGGATGGTGACGAGGCTCGCGATGAGCAGCGTCAGGAAGACGATGAGGGTTGCACCGAACGTCGCAGTCAGGCGACGTGTCACGGTCCCTCTTGTCGAATCCGACGAGCTGGCTGGCGCCGGCTCGGCTCCCTGGGTGCTCATGTGGTGAGTATGCCCGAGAGCGGGGTGCTGGTCCGGCAGGTCGGACTTGTGGCGGCCGGAATGTCCCTCGGTTACTGTTAGCTGCCCTCTAGCGCCGACGGCCCTGAGACCGGTCGCGTCTTGGTGCCGTATCAGGCGAGGAGATCCAGATCGTGGGCGCCAGGACGTGCACCGGCGCTCGCGAGGCGAGCGCTGTCTTCGAGGTCGAGCCGTCAGCACCTCGAACACCTTCCGAAAATCCGTTACCCGTCATCATTGCGGAGGCAAACCATGAAAGATGCCGTCATCGTCTCAACTGCTCGTACCCCTATCGGCAAGGCCTATCGGGGCGCATTCAACAATCTCGAGGCGCCGACCATGGCGTCGTACGCAATCAAGGCTGCAGTCGAGCGAGCCGGCGTCGAGCCTGGCGAGATCGACGACTGTGTCATGGGAGCTGCGCTTCAGCAGGGTACGCAGGGATTCAACATAGGCCGTCAGTGCGCGGTGCGCTCGGAGCTACCGGTCGACGTTTCGGGAATGTCCATGGATCGCCAGTGTTCGTCCGGCCTGATGTCGATCGCAACAGGCGCGAAGCAGGTCATCTGTGACGGAGCACCGATCGTCGTCGCCGGCGGGCTCGATTCCATCAGCCTGGTGCAGAACGAGCACATGAACGGCCATCGGGTTCCGGATCCATGGATCGGCAAGAACAAGCCGGAGCTCCATATGCCGATGATCGACACGGCTGAGGTGGTCGCCAAGCGTTACTCGGTCACGCGCGAGGCACAGGACGAGTACGGACTCCAGAGCCAGGAGCGAACTGCGGCTGCTCAGGAGGCCGGGCGTTTCGACGACGAGATCGTGCCGGTCCAGGCAACGAAGATGATCCTCGACAAGGCCACTGGCGAGGTGTCTTATGCCGAGACCGAGCTCAGCCAGGACGAAGGAAACCGGCCGGGAACGACCCTGGAAGGGCTGTCTTCTCTGAAGCCGGTCCGCGACAACGGAACCATCACCGCCGGCAACGCGAGTCAGCTTTCGGATGGAGCGTCAGCCTGCGTGATCATGGACGGCCAACTGGCGGAGCAGCGGGGGGTGCAGCCTCTCGGGATCTACCGCGGCATGGCCGTGGCCGGGTGCGAGCCGGACGAGATGGGAATCGGACCCGTGTTTGCCGTGCCGAAGCTGCTCGAGCGCAACAACCTCTCGGTCGACGACATCGGGCTGTGGGAGCTCAACGAGGCGTTTGCTGTCCAGGTGATCTACTGCCGCGATCGTCTGGGAATCCCCAACGACAAGCTCAACGTCAACGGAGGCGCCATCTCGATCGGACACCCCTACGGCATGAGTGGCGCCCGCATGGTGGGTCACGCTCTCATCGAGGGCAAGCGCCGAGGCGTCAAGTACGTCGTCATCACCATGTGCGTGGGTGGCGGTATGGGAGCAGCTGGCCTCTTCGAGGTGGCATAGCTGGCAATCCCGCCTCCGCTATTGGTCCATGCGATTCGCAGCCACAGCAGCTGTGAAAGCCCGCGACCAGTGGTGGGCCCCTGCAGTTGCGACAGCCCCGTCTGTGGCTAGAGAGTGAGCTCTTGCCCGTGGCCTTCGATGACGATCCCCATGGTCATCTCGTCCGTGGGGATCGCGAGGCAGGGCTCGCCGTAGTCGTTGGCGACGACTGAAATGGCCTCGACCTCGTCGTAGATCTGGTAGAGCGCAAAAACCGCGGGGTGCTCGGACCCTGAGACCGCGAGAGCTGCCTCGACGAGCGGTTCGGGGTCGTCCTGGCCGTCGATGGGGAAGGTGTCGCCGTCGACCGGCAGGATCATGATGAAGTCCCGAAAGTATGTCTGTCCCGTGTGGTCACCGTCGGCGGGCTGGATCCCATAGCGCAGCGTGTATCTCCCGGGTGCGACCTTCTGCGTCTTGTAGTCGGACCACTCGCTCTTGACCTCGAGGAGCCCGAGGAAGGCCCCGGGGGGAAAGTTCGGGAAGTCGACGCCGAAGTCCCCTCGAGGCTCGCCCTTCGGCAGTTCTGCCCGTAACCAGAAGACGAGCTCTGATCCGAGGGAGTTGGTCACCGTGATGCCTTCCTCTGCGAGGTTGGCAGTGATCCAGTCCGGGAGATCCGAAGGCTGTTCGGTCGTCGATCCGACGTCACTCGCGGCGCTGGATGCATTGGCCGACATCAGGAGGCCCGTCAGCAGAAGAACCGGCAGAAGATATGGCAGAAGATAGAGCGAAGCGCCGGAGACGACGAGCGCGACCTTCCGCGGTGGCGCTGCCGGGAACCTCCGCGCGAGCGCTCGCGCCATGTAGTACGTGATCCTGCTGTCCGGAGGCTTGTTCATCAATCACCAGCGGCCGTTTGACGGGCTACGAAGGGGATGCTCGCCGCTCAATCGTCGGCGAGCTTGATCAGCAGCTCGCGAAAGTCCTCTGGAGGGACGTCTTCCAGCTGGCGGATGAACGCGACTAGCGGGTCGATGTCCTCTTCGGTGAGCATCATCGCCGCCAGCTCCTTGTCGGCCCACGGGAGCTCACCTCGGG
>JANQPS010000224.1 GCA_028285365.1 Thermoanaerobaculia bacterium
AGGAACGGGTCCCGATCGAGCGCACCCCTGATCCGCCGTTCAGCTTCCTGCAAGTTTCCCGAGGGAGCGTCCACGAGCTGGGCATGGGCCAGAAGCACCTCAGGTCGTTCCGGGTGCTCGGTGACCAACCGAGCGAGATCGGCAGCAGCTTCCTCACCGCGTCCTACCGGTATCAAACGGAAGACGCGCTGGAGCTTGGCCTGGATGGAGTTGGGGTCGAGCTCGAGAGCCTGATCGATCAGCGCCAGGGCCTGGTCGTGCCGCCCTCGCCGCGCCTCGAGCCCGCTGAGCTGGAGGTGCAGGCGCGCATAACCGGGATCGAGCGACAACGCCTGCTCCAAAGCTCTGAGCGCGGTCTCGACCTCCCCATCCTGCTCGAGGTAGGACGCCAGATCGATCAGAGCGGCGAGGTTGTTGGGATCCTGCTCGAGGACCTCGCGAACAAGCCGCGTGGCCTGCTCGAACAACCCCAGTCGAGACACGCTGCGCGCCCGCTCGAGGTTGACGTGTAATCCGATGAGGTCCCGCGGGTTCGGACGGTCTTCGCCCGCGGGAATAGCAGATCCGCTCCCGGCAGCGAGATAGCCCAGACTCCGCAGCTTGTCGGCCGCATCGGAATCCAGCTGCAGCGTCGCCTCGAGGTCGTCGTCGCCGGCGGCCTGCTCGAGCCACTCGTCCAGATCTCGCCCGAGGTCATGAGTCACGGCTGGCTGTTGCTCGGCAACGTCTGAGAGCTCGCGAGGATCTCGAACCAGCTCGTAGAGCTCACGTTCGGGCGCATCGATGAGTTTCCATTGTCCGCGCCGCGCGACTCGCAGCTTGGCCCATCCGTACGTGTAGTACGGCAGGTAGGTCTCCGCGTAGAGCAAACGCGGAGGCAGTGGTGCCTCACCGACTAGCAAGGGCAGCAGGCTCCGCCCGGGGAACTCGTCGTTCGTCATCGAGCTGTTCAGCCGGAACAACTCGATGAGCGTTGGGACGAGATCTGCCTGGTCGACCTGAGACTGGACACGGCGCCCTGCTTCGACTCCGGGAATCCTCACGATCAGCGGCACGTGAAGGGTGGAGTCGTACGCGAGGATCGCGTGTGTCTGCTCGCCATGTTCCCCGAGGCTTTCACCATGATCGCCCACGACGACGATGGCGGTTTCCCCGGACGCCACCCTGGGATGAGCAAAGAGGTCCTCGAGCTGAGCATCGAGATACGCCACTTCGCCGTCGTAGAGGCGATCGCGGTAGTCGTCTCGAAACGGAGGCGGGGGCGAGTAGGCGGCATGGGGATCGTAGAAGTGCACCCACGAGAAGAAGGGCTCGTCTTCATCGAGCGAGTTGAGCCAACTCGTCGCCGACGCCACGGTGGCCTCGGCCGGGCGATCCGGGACGAGCCGGGGATGACGCTCGCGTCCCGTCGAGAGGTCGTCGTCGTAGTGCTCGAACCCCTGATCCAAGCCGTAGGTACGCTCCAGTACGGCCGCTGAGACGAACGCCGACGTCCGGTGACCCTTGGCCGTAAACATTTCGGCCAGGGTCTCGATTTCAGGCGGTACGTAGTGCATCCCGTTGTTGCGGACGCCGTGCTGGGGTGGATAGAGGCCGCTCAGAATCGTCGTGTGTGCGACGAGAGTGATCGGCGCCACCGAATAGGCTCGCTCGAAGACCACCCCACGATTCGCGAGATGCCCCAGGGTGGGCGTGGCGACGTCGGTCGCGCCGTACGGCTCCAGCCGATCCGGCCTGATGGTGTCGATCGTCACGAGCAACAACGATCGAGGTTCGGGAATCGTGCTGGACCGACGGCTGCGATCGGGACTCTCGTCGGATGAGCAGCCAACCGCCATGGCCACGACGCCAGCGACCAAGGCCAGCCTCGCGAGTGCGAACCTCAGTTCCGGCACGAGATTCCGGCCGTTCCGCGTGTCCTGATCGATCGGTGTCCTCACGATTCGCTGTACTATCATCGGCCCTCATGACGGACAAGCTGAACAGCGGACCGACGGCTCCACCGACCTTCGCCGGACCCGACCGCAGGCACCGTCTCGCGCTTCGCCGAGCGCCCGATTCGGCCAGCCGCCGACTGACGCTTGTCGCAGCCCTCGGCCTCGTGGTCGCGACGTGGTTGTCGCCGGTC
>JANQPS010000235.1 GCA_028285365.1 Thermoanaerobaculia bacterium
GATCGGGGCACTGACCTACGTGGCGTTTGTTCCCCGAGGCCCACTCGACGACTTCACCGTGCTTCCGATACAGATCTTCAACTGGTCGTCGCGACCGCAAGAGGAGTTTCACGCTCTCGCAGCGGCGGCAATTCTCGTACTGCTGAGTGTGCTCTTCGTGCTCAACACCTTGGCCGTTGTCCTGCGCTACCGCGCGGCGGGTCGGCGACCGTAGTGCGCCGATGATGGATCTGTGATGGTCATGGCCGTTCCTCTCGTGGAGGACTCTACTCTCGTTCTGGAGACCGAGTCGCTGACCGTTTGTTACGGAGCGACGGTTGCCGTGGACGATGTTTCGATCGCCATCCCGGATCGGGCTGTGACCTCGATCATCGGACCTTCCGGGTGTGGCAAGAGCACGCTGCTGCGCGCGCTCAACCGCATGAACGAGACTGTGGCAGGCGTCGAGACGCGTGGGCGCGTGCTCTACAGGTCCCAGGATCTCTACGCTGACGAGGTGGATCCCGCCGAGGTCAGACGGCGAATCGGCATGGTGTTCCAGAAGCCCAACCCGTTCCCGAAGACGATTTTTCGCAACGTGGCTTGGGGACCCTCCATCAGTGGTGTCAGCCCTGAGGTTCTGCCCGAACTGGTGGAAGCCTCGCTGCGCCGTGCCGCGCTTTGGGAAGAGGTCAAGGACCGCCTGCACGAGTCCGCGCTCGAGCTCTCCGGAGGGCAGCAGCAGCGGCTGTGTCTGGCAAGAGCGCTGGCCATGGAGCCTGAAGTCATCCTCATGGACGAGCCGTGCTCGGCTCTGGATCCGGTGTCGACGGGCAAGATCGAAGACCTTCTGTTCGACCTCAAGAAGAGGCTCGCGATCGTCGTGGTGACCCACAACATGCAACAGGCTGGGCGGATCTCGGACTACACGGCTTTCATGGACTCCGGACAGCTGGTCGAGATGGGGGAGACGGATCAGGTGTTCATGCGTCCTCGCGAGTCACGCACCGAGGATTACGTCACCGGGCGCTTCGGCTGATGTCGGGACTGGTCGTCATTCGACTCGAGACGCGGATCCGTCCAAGTCGGTCGTTTCTGGATCGGAGAACCTCGTGAGAGCCCATCTCCAGCGCGATCTCATCACCCTCAAGAAGATGCTCCTCCAGATCGGCAGCCTCGTCGAGGAGGCCACGGAGAAGGCTCTGCGGGCGCTTTTCGAGCGACGGGTCGATTTGGCGCACGAAGTCCAGGTGGGCGACCTGCGCATCGACGAGCTGGAGGTGAACTTCGAAGAAGAGTGCCTCAAGGTGCTCGCACTTCATCAGCCCGTGGCCGGCGACCTGCGTCACGTCGTCGCCTTTCTCAAGGTCAACAATGACCTCGAGAGAGTGGGTGACCTCGCGCAGAACCTGGCGGAGCGAGCCGAGTTCTTGTCAGCTCGACCGGTGCTCGAGATTCCCATCCAGATCCAGAGACTCGGAGACCGCGTGCGCCGCATGCTGCACGAATGCCTCAACGCCGTGGTCAACGCCGATACGACAGTTGCGCGGCAGGTGCTCGACGACGACGAGATCGTCGACCGCGAGCACGAGGCGTTCTATCGATTCGTTCAGGAGAACATCCAGGCCGATCCTCATCTCGCCGAAGAGTGGCTGCAAGTGCTCTCAGTGTCGCGCTATCTGGAGAGGATTGCCGATCAGGCGACGAACATCGCTGAAGACGTCGTGTTCATGGCAGAGGGCGCGGTGATCCGCCACGGGTTCGATCCCGAGGGCTGAAGCCAAGGGGTTCGAACTCGTGACGACTTGACAACAGCTCGGAACGCGCTGTAGGCCGTGAGGCATAGCGTAAGTCTCTGAAGACAAAGCGCTTTATCTTCTCCTCACGAGCGCTTTGCAGGACCTTCCCCTCGGCTGGCCAGACTTTGGCAACCAACCGAGAGGAAAGAGTCTATGTTCGAGTCGAGAGCCGACCTGCACGTTCACAGCAAGTACTCCGATCGCCCCAGCGAGTGGCTGCTCCGGCGTATCGGAGCGCCTGAGTGTTTCGTCGAGCCGATCGAGGTCTACAAGCGCGCGAAAGCCAACGGGATGGATTTCGTGACGATCTCGGATCACAACTGCATCGATGGAGCACTGGAGATCGCTCACCTGGACGACGTCTTCATCTCGAACGAGGTGACGACGTATTTTCCGGAAGACCAGTGCAAGATCCACTTCCTGGTCACCGGCATCAGCGAAGAGCAGCACCGCGAGATCGATTCGCTGCGCACCAACATCTACGAACTGCGCGACTACGTTCTGGCCGAGGACATCATCCACTCGGTCGCCCATCCGTTCTTTCGGGTCAACCGCAAGCTGTCTCCCGCTCACGTCGAGAAGCTCCTGTTGCTGTTCAACCGGTTCGAAGGGCTCAACGGCTCTCGCGACTCACGCGCCAGCCAGCTGGTCAACATCATCTTTCGCAACCTGACCCCCGAATGGGTCGAGAAGGCTGCTGAGGTCCACGGTATCGAGCCAGTGGGAGAGCGTCCCTGGCAGAAGGTCTTCACCGGTGGCAGCGACGACCACAGTGGCCTCTACATCGGCAGCGCCTACACGGTCACGAGCCGAGTCGAGACGCTGGACCAGTACCTCCCGCTCTTGCGCGACGGCCGCCACGATCTCGGTGGTCGAGCCGGTACCAGTCTGCGCCTGGCGCGCAGCTTCTACGAGATCGGCTACCAGTACTACCGTCGTCGCTTTTGTGAGACCTCCAACAAGGGCCCCGATCTGATCGGCGAGATCTTCGAAGGGCTTCGCGGGACGTTTCGAACGCGCACACCAACGGTGAGCGAGCGCTTCCGTGGAGTCGTGGGCAAGGTGACGGCGCGCCGTCGCTTCAACCAAACCGAGCGTCAGC
>JANQPS010000254.1 GCA_028285365.1 Thermoanaerobaculia bacterium
GAGACCACCGGTGCGCGCTACGGCTCGAGTCCACAGCATCACCCGGTCCGACAGCGGGTCTCCGCTAGCGACTCCGTGGTCGAAGCTGACGTCGGTGGCCACCGGTTGCTGGGCACCGACACGGCTGCGGAGAGCGATTCCCGCAGGAACTGAGGAGATCAGAAATCGGCGTCGCGACAGGCCCACGGCATTCTCCCTTCTGACGTTTGGGCGACCATCCTACCCACAGGTTGCGAAGCGACGACAAAGACGCTCGTCAGCATCCCCAGGCCATCTCGAGCTCGTCCCAAGCCAGGCCACCCAGCTTGACCGCAATGGTGGCTCGTGGAATTCTCGATTCCCATGTCAGGACAAACGATGTCGCGTGAAAGCCGCACTGCACTCTCACTGAGTGTCGTCGTCTTGCTCGCGCTGACGTCGTTTGCGGGGCTCACCCACGGGTTGACCCACGACCACGTCTCGCAGGACGTGCACCAGGCTCACGATCACGGAGCCAACCGAGATCAGGACCACGACTCGCAAGAGGAATCGTGCGAGACATGCCTTCATCAGCTGCCACTCGCGTCGTACGGTCAGTCGCCAGCGTCCAGCGTCAAAGGACGAAGTGAAGAGTCGCCAGTCGGTGATCAAACGGGCTGTAAGGCGTTTCGGATCGACGAATCGGACCCCGCCAGGGGACCGCCGATTCCAAAGTCCGATTCCACAGTGCTGACTCCGTCGAGACAAGGCTAGCGAGCGCGGTGGCTCTGTAGCCGGCGTATCGCTCACTCGGCGCCGAGGACGCTCTCTCGATCCTTGCAGCTTCGCGCCCACTCACTCGGTGAAGGGCGCTCCCCTGTGATCGCGAGCAGCTGAGTCTCCGGCCTCGACACTCCCCCGCCTGACTGAGTCGAAAACCAGCGACCGCGTTCGATCGCTCTCCTTGGTGAGCGATCCAGAGACGCCGATCCGAGAGCAGAAGGCCGAGTGCCCAATCTCTCGGCGAGATCGCTTCTCTAGACGCAATGGCTGCACGCCGCAGGGTGCAAATCCTAGGCGAGAGCTTCCCCTCAACGGTCACCAGAGTGGCTCCCTACATGACCCCTAGTTCCCAGTCACCGCGTGCGGTGGCTCGACTCTGGCTCTTCGGACTCCTGACGACGTCGGTGGTCGGGATGTTCGTGCTCGAGCTGACGATCGGCTCGACCAACATTCCCCTCGCCGAGATCGCAAAGGCGCTGGTCGGTCGTGAGCCTCAGCAGGCAACGACGGTGACGATCCTCTATGAGCTCCGGCTGCCACGGGCCATCACCGCCACCGCCGTTGGCGCCGCCTTGGGAGCTGCGGGCCTCCAGCTTCAGACACTCTTTCGCAATCCCCTCGCCGGCCCCTGGGCCCTCGGGATCACCGCTGGAGCTCAACTCGGCGCAGCTCTCGTCGTCGTGACTGGAAGCCTGATCGGCTCTTCGATGCTCGAGTATCTGGCCATCCTCAACCGACTCAGCGTCGTGGCCGGTGCAGCGCTGGGGGCAACCCTGGTGATGGCGGTCATCACCTTCATCTCGCGCCGGGTCAGCACGATCACCCTGCTCGTCGTCGGTCTGATGCTCGGCTTTCTCGCTCAAGGACTGGTGGCCGTCGTCCTGCACTTCACCGACGACACTCAAGCGAGGATCTTCACGTCCTGGAACGACGGCAGCTACGCGGGTGTCCGCTGGGAGCACTTCCCCATCCTGTTGCCTTTGCTCTTCGCCGGGATGGTGCTCGCCCTAGCGGTGGTCAAACCGCTCAACGCCCTCCTCCTCGGCGAGCGTAATGCGGACACGTTGGGAGTTGCCGTCGGTCGCACCCGCTTGGCAATTCTCGCAAGCTCCGTGCTCCTGGCGGCGCCCGCCACCGCGTATTGCGGCCCCATTCTCTTCGTCGGCCTGATCGTGCCCCACCTCTGTCGAGGTCTCTTCAAGACCTCGGACCATCGCGTTCTGATGCCGGCAGTACTGCTCATGGGCTCCCTGCTGGCGCTAGCTGCCGATCTGTTCGTCAACCTGCCGTGGGAACGGCACTTCCTGCATGTCAACTCGGTCAATGCCTTGATCGGGGCCCCGGTGGTGATCTGGGTGGTACTCCGCGACCGTCAGATGCGCAGCTTGGCTCTCTGAGACGGGAAGCACCTCAGATGCTCGACGTCAAAGATCTGGAGATCGGCTACGGAAGCCCCCGCACCGGGTTCCACGTGGTCGCTCGCGATCTCTCGATGCGACTCCACCCGGGCGAGCTCGTCTGCCTGGTCGGCCCCAACGGCGCGGGCAAGTCGACCCTGATGCGCACCTTGGCAGGCATGCAGCCGGCCTTGGCGGGTGAGGTGCTTCTCGACGGCGTCAACATCCACCGCTTGTCATCTCGCGAGCGCGCCCGACGCATGAGCGTCGTCCTCACCGACACCGTGACGGCTGGCCTCCTCGATGTCGAGGCTGTCGTGGGCCTGGGCCGCTATCCCCACACCGGATGGTCCGGACGTCTCGGCGAAGAAGATCGTCGCGTAGTCCGCTGGGCGATCGAGGCCGTGGGAATCGAAGACTTCCTTCGTCGACCGATCTCCGAGCTCAGCGATGGCGAGCGTCAGAAGGTGATGATCGCTCGTGCCCTGGCGCAAGAGCCGCGGGTCATGGTCCTCGACGAGATCACCGCCTTTCTCGACCTGCCGAGACGAGTTCAGATGATGCAGCTGCTGCGCAACCTGGCGCGCTCCAGCAATCGAGCCATCCTCCTCTCGACGCACGACCTCGACCTCGCCCTGCGCAGTGCCGACAGCATCTGGCTGATGTCCAGGGACGAGCCGCTGGCGATCGGATCCCCTGAGGACCTCGTGCTGCGCGGAGACTTCGAGAGCGTCTTCGTTCGCGAGGGTGTGGACTTCGACCGCGAGAACGGGTCGTTTCGGATTCACCACAAGCTCGGCTCCGAGATCAGGTTCTCCGGCGACGGAATGGACGCCATCTGGACCGCACGCGCTCTCGAGCGCGAGGGGTTCGATGTGCTCTCCGAAGAGCCGACGACAAGCTCGATGGCTACGGGCGGCGCTCTACAGACAGAGGTCCACGTCGAGCTGCTGTCGAAGCCAGGCTCCCCAACGCGCTGGAAGCTGACCGACCGCGAGGGCAGCCGCGAGTACCTCAGTCTCATCGAGCTGACGCGGCACCTCCGCGAGCGGAACCGGTCCTCCAACGACACGAACACTTCAAACGATGCCTGACCGGCCAATTGCCGACTGTCCCGCAACCAACTATGGAGATTGATCTCATGGATATTCGCTCGCCTAGTGGCGTCAGAACTACCCTTTGCAGCCACAGGACGTGGATCAGCGTCGTCGTCGCGCTAGTGACGACCTGTTTGCTGCTCGCGACCTCGGGACCTGCTCTCGCTCAAAACGGAACCACCCTCAGCGGCACCGTGCTCGATTCGTCAGGGGACGGGATCGACGGCGTCGAAGTGGCCTCCAGCGGCGAGGACGGACGAGTCACGAAGCGCGTTCGCACTCGTGACGGCGGCCGCTACGAGTTCTCCGACCTCCCGCCAGGCAACTACGTTCTCACCTTCTCCAAGACCGGGTTCGCCAGGCAGAAGTCGGCCGCGCTCGAGCTCACTGCCAACTCGCCGACGACCCACGACGTCCGTCTCCAGCTCGCTGAGGTGACCGATCAGGTCACGGTCGTATCGCAGAGCTCGCGCATCGTCACCAAGGCAGAGACTCCCATCCTGCTCCTGCCGCAGGCCGTCAGCGTGGTTCCCGACTGGCTGCTCGAAGAGCAGCAGGTGACCCACCTCACCGAAGCCATTCGCAACGTCAGCGGTGCGGTGCTGTCGACCACCTGGCGTGGCGCATACGACAACTACGCCCTTCGCGGCTTCATTGCCAACCAGAGTACGAACCTCAGACGCAACGGCGTCGGCATCTCCAAATTCGGCCAGCTGCTCGATCCCAACGCCGAGCGTGTCGAAGTCCTCAAGGGTCCTTCTTCGGTTCTCTACGGGACCCTCGATCCTGGCGGGATCATCAACGTCGTCACGAAGAAGCCGCAAGCCCAGAGGGCGCTCACGGCCGAGCTGCGCGGCGGCTCATACGACCAGATCGAAGGACGCATCGACCTCACCGGTCCCGTGAACGACCGGGTCTTCTACCGCATCAACGGCTCTCTCGAAGATCGTGACAGCTACCGAGACGTCGTCTTCTACGAATCCGCGTTCCTCTCCACCGCGTTCCAGTTCCTGCAAGGAGACTCGACGCGTTGGAACGTCGAGCTCGAGCTCAAAGACGAGGAAGGGACCTCCGACTCCGGCATCGCTTCCGACACAGACGACTTCGGCCTGTTCGACCAGCTTCCCATCGGGGCCTTCTTCGGAGAAGAGGACGGCATCTTCCGTCGTCAGCGCGAAGCGCTCCTGACGCAGTTCGACCACCAGATCAACTCCTCGTGGCTGGTGCGCAGTGCGCTGAACATCGCCAAGTACGATCGCAATCCCACCGACGTCGTCTTGAGGAGCCTGCAAAGCGACGGTAGGACCCTGAATCGACGAGCCGACGACCGGGATCAAGATCTCGATTGGCTGTATGGAGAGTTGGAGCTGGGCGGCGACTTCTCGTCGGGTGCGGTTGATCATCGCGTCAGCTTTGGCGTCAACATCGACTCCACCAGTCGCGACGAGCGCTTCTCGCGGACCAACATGGATCCGATCGACATCTTCGACCCGGTACCGACTGGACTACCAGCCGAGATCCCGCTCCTGCGCGAGACCGAGCTCGACATCGACACCTACGGCGCTTTTGCCCAAGACCAGATTGCCGTGAGCGACAAGTTCACCGTGCTCCTCGGACTGCGCTACACCACCTTCGACCAGACCACGACCAACTTCACCACCGGAGTCCGCCAGGACTTCACGGCCGACGAGTTCACACCGCAGCTCGGTGTCGTGTATCAGCACCGGCCCTGGCTCTCCTTCTACGCCAGCTACAGCGAGTCCTTCGCGCCGACGTTGAGACTCGACGACAACGGCGACTCGTTCGAGCCCAGCTTCGGGGAGCAGCTCGAAACGGGCGTCAAGGCCGACCTCTTCTCCGGGAAGCTGTCGGCAACACTCGGCGTCTTCCAGCTGGACCGCGCCAACGTCCTCAGCTTCGTGCCCGACGAGACCGGTGCCCTGGTTCCGTTTCAGGGAGGGCTATGGCGAAGCGAGGGGTTCGAGCTCGATCTGATCGGGCGGCTCCTGCCCAACTGGAGCTACACACTGAGCTACTCCTATCTGGATGCGCGAGTCGACGAAGACGGAGTCTTCGATACCGGCAGGGTTCTCGGCGGCGCTCCGGAGCACAGCGGTAGCGCATGGCTCCGTTACGAGTTCCAGAGCGGTCTGGGACTGGGCGGAGGCCTCTTCTTTCAGGACGAAACTCGTCCGTTCACGAGCTCCAATTTCTTCCTTCCGAGCTTCACGACGGTCGATGCCGTCGTGTCCTATCGATTCTCCGAGAGTCTCAGAGCCCAGCTGAACGTCAAGAACGTCTTCGACGAGCGTTACTACACAGCGGGAAGCTCCGTCTCGGCCTACCCGGCCGCGCCAACCACGGCTCAGCTCCTGCTGAGCTATCGACGTTGATGTAGAAGTGCTGGGATAAGGACCAATGGCGAGAGCGGTGATGCACAGGACCCAGTCGACGAGGCGTATCGGCCGCACATGCAACGGGCCGCCTTTTCCACGGCTCGCGACGGCTCGCATCACCGCTCTCTTGCCACTGACGCGACCCTGCGCCACGACGGTTCGACACGACCTGTGTGGCCGTCCCAACCCGAACTTCCGACAGACCCCAGATGACAACAGACCCCAGATGACAACGATCACCAGTACGGATCACGAGCGCTCGAGCCTCAGGCACGGCTGTAAAGTCCTGCCATGGGTGACAGTCCTGACCCGGGCGACAGTCCTCACATGGGTAGTGCTGATCATGGCGGGCTGCAGACCCGCGGCCGTCAGCAACGTGCAGGCCGACTCCCCCGCCGAGTTTGTCGATGCCAGCACCGCTGACGATCCGTTTCCCGACAAGGCTGAGATCCGTCACGCCAAGGGGTTCACGGTCTCGTACAGCGGCAATTACAAGGTCGTGAAGCTGTCGGCTGACGCTGACTCCCTGCGACTCTCCGGGGAAGAGGGTGACGCCTGGGAGAAGGCGACCGTCGACGTCCTCGTGCTGTTCCAGCGAGGCACGCAGCCACCGCCCGCAACCGGGCCGCTAGACGGGGCTACTTTCATCGAAGTCCCAATCCGTACGGCCGCGGTCAACCGCGACGCTGATGCCTTGAGGATCAAGAGCCTCGGCTTTACCGAGCGACTGATCGGGATCGGTGGCACCGGTATCTACGATCGGGAACTGCGAGCGCGCGTGGAAGCTGGCACGCTGCCAGCAATCGGCAGCGCCTTGCACCGCACGATGGACTTGGAGCTGTTGCTGACCTCGGCTCCAGAGGCGATCTTTCTTCGGATCGCAAGCCTCGAGCACACCTACGAGTTCCAACGCCTGCGGGATCTGGGACTAGCCTCCGTACCGGTCTACGCCTGGACCGAGACCACCGGCCTGGCCCGCGCCGAGTGGCTGAAGTACATCGGTCTCTTCTTCAACGCCGAGGCTGACGCCAGGCGTCAGTTCGACGAGATCGAGGCGCAGTACGCAGAACTGATGGCTCTCACGAGTTCACAAAGTAGGCGACCCAAAGCCGTATGGGCCTTCTCTCCGAGAGCGGGCGGCTGGCGCGCGCACCGCAGGGGAGTCGAGGCCGGGCTCTTGAGCGATGCAGGGCTATCCAACGTGATGGCTCTCGACGATGCTGCGGTCAGCGAGGGAGAGGTAGGACATTCCGAAGGTCTGCCCTTCTCCGACGAGCGCTTTCTCGAGCAAGCCAACGACGCCGAGCTCTGGATCACCTGGAGCCCCAGCGACGACCGGTGGCCTTCGGCAGGCTACCTCGACAGTGTTCTTGCCTACCGCGAGGACAACGTCTTTCACCACCGCAGGAGACGAGTTCCCGAGACCGGTGCTGACGACTGGTACGAGATGGGGCAACTGCGCCCCGACTGGATCCTGGCCGACCTGATTGCTGTCGCTCACCCCGAATTGCTTCCAGATCACGAACTCGTGTTCCTGGAGCGCCTCGAGAGGACCAGGTGACTGGCCAGACCCTGACCGTGATCCTTCGCACGAAATCCGACTCTGGAACCAAGATCGACCTCGTCACGAAACTCGACGGCTTCGGCGACGTTCTCGCCAGAAACGAAGGCAGCACGAAAGACGGATGCGGCATCGGGTGCACACAGCTCTTCGATGACTCCAGGAGACCAAAGATGAAGAAACTGTTTCGACAGAAGCCCACCTGCGCTGCGGCGACTCTGGCGTTGGCTGTTCTCGTGAACGTCATGGGTGCGGTTCTGAACGCACAAGAAATCACGCACTACGTGAGATACACGGACGGCGTCACGACGTCATACGGAATCCTCGACGGTGAGACGGTCCGCGAGCTCGACGGGGACCTGTTCGCCAACCCTCAGCCCACCGGACGCACCCACAAGCTCTCCGACGTCGAGCTGATGCTTCCGGTCGATCCCATGAAGACCACTCACGTGGTCGGCGTCGCCGGCAACACGAGCTGGCGCGCCGACTCGGGACGTCCACGCCCCACGGTCCTCCACCCTCGGTGGTTCACGAAGTTCCCCACCTCACTCCAACGGTGGGACGGTCCCATCGAGATCTACCCTGAGTCAGAAAACCTCGACTGGGAAGGTGAGCTGGTATTGGTGATCGGCAAGAAGGGTCGTCACATCTCGGTGGAAGACGCACCCGACTACATCTTCGGCGTGACAGTAGGTAACGACGTCAGCGAGAACACCTGGTACGGCGAAGGAATGAGGGTCGTCGAGGGGAGCAGCCGCCCCAGACCCGATACCAACATGCCGACCCGCATGTTGTCGAAGGCTTCCGACACCTGGGCAGTGATCGGGAAGTCGATCGTTACCGGCGCCAACTACACCGACCTGCGGGTCACCATCAAGCAGAACGACGTCCTGGTCGGAGACGGCAGGACCAGCAACATGATCAACAGTCCCGCGAGACTGGTGGCCTACCTGTCTCGCTACTTCACGCTGCTGCCAGGCGACCTGATCTACACCGGCACGGTGCCATCGACCGACGCCAATCCTGGACGAATGGCGGCGGGTGACGTCGTCGAGATCGAAATCGAAGACGTCGGCGTGATCAGGAACGAGGTGGTCGAGGTGACCGCGCCCTTCCCGCTCGAGCCTCTGAACGACTAGCACCCACGACTCGCGCACAAACGACTCTCGCTAGAGGCAAGACACCATGAACGACGGAACCAGGACCTGGATTCGAGTCGGCCTCACCATGCTGGCGCTCTTGGCCGTTTCGCTCTCATCAGGCTCTGCGCAGACCAAAGATCTATCAGACCTGGAACTCCGGAGACAGGGGACACAAAAACTGGGCTTCTTGGTCGGAGAGTGGGAAACCGAGACCTGGTTCTATTGGGACGGTAAACGCCCCGAGACTCCGGAGAAAGGTACCTACAGCGCGAGCTGGACCTTGCACGACACCTTCGTGACCGACGACATCAGGACTCTGCACAACGGAAACGAGTACTTGGGAAGAGGCTTTCACTCCTACAACCCCACGACTCAGAAGTACGAGACCTGGTACTTCGACAGTGACGGAATCGTCGTGCTGTATCCGAACGGCCAGTGGGAGGACGACAACACGTTGGTCTTCAAGGGACGAGACGCCAACCCCAGTGGAGTCGTGGAGAAACACACCTACTTTCAGATCTCATCACCTGATTCTTTCGACTTGGTCGAGAAACAAGACTACGGCGACGGCAGGGGCTTCGTAACCGTCCTGGAAGTGAAGTACCAACGTGTCCGCGACCGCTAGCTTCTCGCCCCAAACCAATACCTGCTCTCGGAGGCCCCATGCCCGTACTCAACTATCTGACCCGTATCCAGTTCGATCACGGCGCTCTCGACCAGCTGGGCAAGGAGCTGAGCCGCAACACGTGTGAGCGTCCGCTGATCGTCACCGACGCCGGCCTGCGCGAGGTTGGCCTTCTCGACGTCTTGCTGTCGGCGTTGCCCGAGGGACTGCCGCAAGTCGTCTACGACGAGACGCCCGGCAACCCGACGGAAGTAGCGGTTCTGACCGCTCTCGAGCTCTACCACGAGGAGGGCTGCGACAGCGTCATCGGGCTGGGGGGCGGCTCCGCGATGGACCTGGGCAAGGCGGTGGCCCTCCTGGCGGTCAACGAAGGACCGTTGGAGCGATTCGATCCGCTACAGGGCGGGGCACGCCTGATTCGTGACACGGCGCCTCTGATCGCCATTCCAACCACCGCAGGTACCGGCAGCGAAGTCTCGGTAGGCACGGTCATCATCCTGGAAGACGGACGCAAAGCCACTTTCGCCAGCAACAAGCTGGTGCCGAAGGCTGCAATCTGCGATCCCGACTTGACGCTCGGCCTGCCACCCCTGCTCACCGCCGCCACCGGAATGGATGCGGTGACCCATTGCATCGAGGCGGTCCTCTCACCGGTGGTCAACCCGCCAGCGGACGGCATTGGGCTGGATGGCCTGCACAGAGCCTGGCGAGCACTACCTCGCGCCGTCGAAGACGGAACCGACAAAGAGGCGCGCTGGCACATGATGATGGCTGCCACCGAAGGAGCGCTCGCCTTCGTCAAAGGCCTCGGCGGCGTGCATTCGATGAGCCATGCAGCCGGACGGCTCAGCGATCTGAGGCTTCACCACGGTACGCTGAACGCGGTTATCCTGCCAACGATTCTGCGCTTCAATCGTCCGGGCAGCGAGGCCCAGTACGAGCGGCTGGCCACCGCAATGGGACTCGCAAGTGGCGAAGAGCTACCAGAGGCAGTCGCTGAGATGAATCGGACCCTAGGTCTGCCTTCGAGGCTCGGCGAGATGGGCATCGAAGCCAGCATGATCGAAGATCTGGCCCACCACGCCGAGATCGATCTGGCTACCCGAACCAACCCTCGGGCGATTGATCGCCACCAGTTCGCGGAGCTCTTCGAACAGGCGCTCTAGGAGCGGCCACGCGGCCGACGGCACGCCCATCATTCGCCTGAGTCGATCACGCGGAGTTACGCACGAATCGGCGACTCAGGAGACCTGCGTGTCGTGATCGAACTCCGAGAGTACCGATCCGCCGAGCAAGCCTGGGCCTGCTCGGCGTGATCACACCTCACCGGTTCCAGGCAGGAAGTCGACCAGGAGTCCACGGGGCGCCCGCAGCTTCTGCCTCGACTTCGAGAGCCTCGACATCCTCCACTAGCTGCTCGAGGGCTTCGAGCTCGCTGGCGAACGCTTCAGCTGCCCAGGCATAAGCCTTCCGGTGTGTCCCCGTCGGGGCCTGGGTCGTGAACCATTGATCCGAGGAGATCCGGTTGATGCGGTCGGTGATCGAAGGCGGCGCGAAGACGTTGCGTTCAGCTTTGGTGCGATCACCGTTCAGGGCCAGCTGGCGCTCGTCGAGACGGACCTTGAGTCGCTCGACCCGACTCAACAACGCAGGATGAGCCCCGGGTGTGTCGACCAGCGCCTGGCGCAGGTGATCGAGGCGCGTCTTGACCTCTGCAGCCAGACCGGAGGCGCCCAACACGGCTCGACGGAGCTCACGGACCTGGGTCTGGAACTCGGCAACAGACGCCCTGTCGTCAGGTGAGAGCACGGCCAGGTCAAGAGCCTCGACCTCGAACTCGACGGGCCCGGCGACGATCTCCAGCTCGTCGCCGACGACAGTTTCGAGAGTCGCTCGGTAGCTGCCCGGCAGCACCAGAGGACCACGAGGCGCCTGTCGGCCGGACGTACCCAGCCTGGTCGGTGAAGCGGATGGCCACCTGAGATCCCAGGCAATGCGATGCAGCCCCTTCTTGCGCTGGGCCTTGACGCGACGTACCAGAGCACCATCTGCGTCTTGGATCGTCAAGTAGAGGCGCGGCTCGACCTCGAGATCTTCACTACGCAGCTCCTCTAGTGACGGAATCGGCGGGTTCGTCTCTGCCTTGCGAGCCTCCTTCTCAGCCTCGTTGCGACGTTCACGCTGAGTGTCGAGGCCGTCGCGAAGCCAGTAGCTGAAGACCGCGCCAAAGGGCGGGTTCTCGGCATGGTAGAAGCCGGCGCCGCGGGAGATGATTCGATCGGGCTGCTCGATATAGAGCTTGGCGCTGCGCGTCGGGAAAAGGATGGCGCTCTCGTTGGCCAGCCGTTCCTCCGACATCTCACGAAGCGGACTGTAGTCGTCGAGAATGTAGAAGCCACGACCGAAGGTCGCGACGGCCAGATCGTTCCAGCTCCTCTGGATATCCAGGTCGCGCACCTGAATGGTCGGGAAACCGCCCTCCAGCGCGTGCCAGCTTTGGCCTTCGTCGAGCGTGACGTAGAGACCAAACTCCGTACCGGCGAAGAGGATCTCCGGCTTTTCGTGATCCTGGATGACGGTGTAGACCACCTCGCGCTGGGGCAAGTCGCCGCTCGCGGAGTTCCACGTCTGACCACGGTCTCGGCTTACCAAGATGTAGGGCTTGAAGTCGCCCATCTTGTGGTTGTCGAAGGTGGCGTACACGGTGTCGGCATCGTGAAGCGAGGCGGCGAGGTCCGAAACGTAGGTACGCTCTGGCACGCCCGGTACGCGGTCGACAGTGCGCCAGTCTTCGCCGCCGTCTTCGCTGATCTGGATCAATCCGTCGTCCGTCCCGACGTAGAGCAGCCCCTCGACGAGCGGTGACTCGTCCAGCGAAACGATGTTGCCGTAGTCGGAGGTCGAGATGTTCTTGTGGACGGCGTCCATCTCCCACAGTCGCCCCATGATCTCGAGCTGGTCGCGATCGAGCTGACGGCTGAGATCACCGGAAATGGCGGTCCAGTTGTCACCCCGATCGTCTGAGCGGAAAAGCCGCTGCGAGGCGTAGTAGAGGCGCTTGTGTGAGTGAGGCGAGATGATCAGTGGCGAATCCCAGTTCCAGCGATGGGCCGGCTCACCTGGTTCCTCCTGGGGCTGGATGTCGACCGCCTCTTTCGAGACGCGGTCATAGCGCACCAGCCCGCCGTACTGCCACTGGGAGTAGACGATGTTGGGATCCGTGGGGTCGATCTGCGTCTCGTAGCCGTCACCGCCCACCGTGACGAACCAGTCTTCGTTGGTGATGCCCGCACGGCCCAACGTCCGACTCGGTCCGCCGAGAGTGTTGTTGTCCTGGGTGCCGCCGTAGACGAAGTAGAAAGGCTCTGACGTGTCGACGCTGACCCGATAGAACTGGGTAATCGGCAGGTTCTCCTTGAACAGCCAGTGAGCGCCGCGATCGAAGCTCTCGTAGACACCGCCGTCGCCTCCGACCAAGAGGTAGTCCGGATCGTCGGGATCGATCCACAACGCGTGGTCGTCGACATGGCGGTGTTCACCAGGCACGGGTTCGAAGGTCTTCCCGGCGTCTTTCGTCACCCACAAGAGCACGTGCACCGAGTAGAAGGTGTCGCGATCGTGAGGATCGCAGAAGAGCTCGTTCCAATAGTCACCACTGGCGGTGTGATCGGACTGCTTCTGCCAGCTCTCGCCACTGTCGGTCGAGCGGAAGGTTCCCCCCGCGTCGCGAACGGCGTCGAGAATGGCGTAGATGACGTTGGGCTCTACAGGCGAGATACAGAGGCCCATCCGACCGCGATCGACACCGGGTAGACCCTTGTCGATCTTGCGCCAGGTCGCACCACCGTCAGTCGACTTGTGAAACGCTGACTCTGGTCCGCCGTTGAGTAGCGTCCAGACGTGGCGCCGGCGCTGCCAGGACGTAGCGTAGACGGTATCGGGATCCCGCGGGTCGAGGTGCACCTCGGCGACGCCGGTGTCGTCCGAGATGTGGAGAATCCGCTCCCAGGTCTCACCGCCGGCGGTGGTCTTGTACAGCCCGCGGCCGCCTCCAGCGTTCCAGAGCGGGCCCTGCGCCGCGACGTACACGACGTTCGAATCGCGCGGGTCGATGACGATGTTGCCGATGTGCTCCGAGTCCTCGAGACCGACGTTGGGCCAGCTCTGACCGCCGTCGACACTCTTGTAGACGCCGTCACCGAAAGACACTGATCGCTGCGCGTTGTTCTCCCCCGTACCTACCCAGACCACGTTGGGGGCGTTGGGATCGAGGGTCACATCACCTATGGAGTAGGACCCCTCCCGGTCGAAAACAGGGGTCCAGGTCGTGCCGGCGTTGTCGGTTTTCCATAGGCCACCCGACGCAACGGCTGCGAAGAAGCGATGGCGCTTTCCCGGGGTCACCGCAAAGTCGATTATCCTGCCGGAGTTGATTGCCGGGCCGATGTTTCGCAAAGCCAACCCGGAGAGGTTCGCAGCACTCAGGTGAGGCTTCGGAGCCTCCTGCTCGGAGGTTTCGCTCGCTTGGGCTTCGAGTCCGCTGGCCGTCAACGCAAGACCAAACATCACTAGAACAGTCGCAACTTTCTTCAAGCTCAATCTCCCTCGAGCTGGATGGTTCTCGTTTCGTGGCTCAGATATCAGCGCGAGAGCCTACAGGCGTGGCCGCTCTCACATCCAGTCTTCTTCGCGACGTCTCGTCTGGCGAACGGGTCTTCGTCCTCCTCGCATCCGCCGCGAGGCGTCACTCCTTGGACGCTGAGACGGAAGGTGGTGAGCCGGTGAGACATCTGTCCGGACGCAAAAAGACCCACGGGTGACGAGCACACCGTGGGTCTCTGACTGAGCTTCCGTCCGCAGGGTGCGAACGAACGGCTCGGCGTGTGGCGAATAGCGCCTTACGGCGAGTAGGGCATCGACGAGTCCTGCAGGAAAATCAAGACGCGACCGTCAGGCGTCTTCACGTAGCCCTTGGTGTACTCCACCTTGGTTTCGGCGCCGCTAGTGTCCGTGAAGTAGTAGTGGCCCATGGCGATCGCAATGTTCCCCTGAATCTTGACCGTATCGTTGTCGAAACGGACCTTTGTCCAGGGACGCAGGGCAAATCCCTTGTCTTCCTTGTACTTCATGTTGCCGGCAACGAAGTAGCTCACGGCACCTTCGATGTTCTGGCGAAACGGAATCTCGGCAGCCAGGGTCGGCTTGAACTGGATGGGCCCGAGGTCGAACGCATAAGCGGTTCGAGCGGCCTTCTCAGCGGCAGCGTGCGCTTTGTCGCCAGCCTTACCGATGGCGACTACGGCGTCGCCCCACATCTTCTGCGCTTTGGTGATGTCCTCGCTCGTGATTGCTGGACCATCGGGCAAGAAGCCCACGTGGTCGGAGAACTCATCGGCTTGAATCGGCGAAACTACCAGAAGCAAAGCGGCGGCAATGCCAACGATTGTCGACTTGGTCACTTGACTCTCCTGTATGTGTCGTGTGTTTGTTTCTCGACCCAGGCGCATTGGCATAGGACACATTGGGAGTAGAACTAGCGAGCGCACCCGGGCTTGCTAATAGTTCGCGGACCGCCCAGAAGCGGATTCAGCCTCGGAGTCCGAAACCCTTCTCTTGCCAAGCGCGACTTGCCAAGTCCACCTTCCGTGCGCTCCCGAGTTCATCTGGTCGTGGCCACTCGAACTCGGCAGGCCGCTCGCGAGCCGATCGAGCCTCGGAAATTCCGGCCTAGGCCGGTCACCAAGGCCCTGTGTTTCCTGGGCGTTCACACCTGGAAACTGCTTTCAGCCACCTGACCAGCAGGACGGTTGATCCGCTTGCTACGGTTGGCTCTCAGATCATTGGCGAAGAGTCGACGGAACTGTCCGCGATCCGCTTCCCGAACGTCCGCGGCCGGTATCGTGCCCGGGTCGAGGCTCTGGTCCGAGACGTCGATAACGCGCACTGCGTCTTCGTTGAGTCAAGGGTCCGATCTCTAGACACGTGGTGCGCGCCTCAGGGAGACCTGTCATGCCGAAGGAACTATTTCTCATCACCTTGCGTCGCATCTTGCGGGAGCCTGGTGCCGCTCTGTTCGTGATCGGGATCCTGGCCCTCACCACCGGCGCCGGCACCACGGTTTTCACGCTGGTCGACGCACTCCTGCTCGACTCCCTACCTTTTGCAGAGCCAGAGCGGCTGGTGCGCATCGAGACCGAGCGCGGCGGCTCCGACGCCGAGATCTCACTGCGCGAGCTCCAGGACCTGCGCGAGCGCACCGACGTATTCGAAGAGATCGCGGCGTACGTGCCACCCACGGGGGGCTACACGATGTCGGACGGGGATGGAGCTCCGTACCAGGCGTCGGCGGTTCTCGTGACCCACAACCTGTTCTCGGTGCTCGGAGTGCCACTCTCCGAAGGCACGACGTTTCCCGCGTCGTACGACACCGAGCGCAGCTTCGGAATCGTGCTCAACCACCGCATCCACCAGGGCCGCTTCGGCGGGGGTGACGAGGTCTTCGACGAGGTGATGACTCTCGACGGCGCGCCCAACTATCAGGTATTCGGCGTGACGCCGCCGGGCTTCGACTTCCCGGTCCGCTCCGAGCTCTACCGTTCGATCTTCATCAACGACAGCTGGCCGAACGTCCTCGATCGCGGCACCCGGACGGTGCGCGGCATCGCTCGGTTACGCGACGGTGTCAGCGTGACTGCCGCCAACGACCGGATCGCCGAAGTCGGTCGACAGCTCGCCGACCAGTTCCCGGACACGAATCGGGGGGTCGCGCTACAAGTGGTGAGCCTCGAGCACACCTATGTCGGCAACGTCGCGCCCTACCTCTGGATCCTCGGTCTCGGGGTGGCGCTGCTCCTCCTCATCGGCTGCGTCAACGCCTCGAACCTCTTGCTCGCCCGCGCACTCGCGCGTGAGACCGAGCTCTCGGTCCGAGCGGCCCTGGGAGCCTCACGCCTGCGAATGGCGGCGCAGCTCCTTGCCG
>JANQPS010000259.1 GCA_028285365.1 Thermoanaerobaculia bacterium
GCTGACGATCAGGGCAGGGTCGGCGCCATCGACGACCTGGAGGCGCGGGGGACCAGGCGCGCGATCGGATTCGCTCACGTCTGCGTGCAGCAGGGCGAAAGGCTCTAGCCGAGAGTCTGGTTCCAGTCGAAGCCGTGCCAGCTCTCGCACGGTGTCGCGCTGCGCACTCTGAGATCGGGGATCCGTGGGGAACGGACGGGTCGCGACGAAGAGTTCGCAAGGCGGCGGGTCTCCGGACATCTGGCTGGCACAGAAGACGGCGCTGGCCTCGATCCGTCCAGAGAGCTCCAGATGCCAGGTGGCCAGTTCGCCGGCGGTCTCGTAGGTCACTGGACGCGAGTCGGCATTGAGTGGATCGAGCCTGCTGGCGGCTGCCGGTGCCGCCGCGAGGGCTGTCGCCACACACCAGAAGACGACCGAGCCCAACGAGGCTGCAGCGCGTTTTCTGCTCATGGGCTCTCACCTCCGCGACTCAGGTACAGGTCGAGCCTCACCGGAGTGCTGGCGCCGTCTCGAACTCTATCGGCGGGCTGAACCACTGCGAGATCCGACCTCCCGTCGCCATCGAAGTCGGTGACCTTGACGAGAGACAGGTCTCGAGGGGCTTCGTCGAGCTTGATGAGGAGGTCCGGTTTTTCCGGATAGCGACAGCCGTCCTGACCTCGGTGGATGGTGACCTTGCGACCCCGTCCCATTTGTACGAAGTCCGCGCGACCGTCGCCATCGAAGTCGCCTGCGAACTGGGACATCTGGCCGATGCGCAGGTCGTTGAGCCTCAGCTTGAGACGACCGGACAAGTCGAGGCCGGTGACCGCAGTAAAACTGCCGTCGGATTGCTGGCACCAGATGTGGAAGTCGATGCCGATGTTGAGTCGCTTGGTGGCCATGACTCTCACCGCCTGGAAGATGGTGAAGTCGAGTGTCAGGGTGACCAGGTCCTGGCGCCCGTCTCCGTCGAGGTCCTGAAAACCGCCGGGCAGGGGAGCCTCGTCATCGGTATCGAGGGCGTAGCCGATGCCTTCGAAGTCGGCGACGGATTCGGCGGCGACTGCGAGGTCGGTCCTCGAAGTGCGGATCTCGAAACGGACGGGAGGACGTTTGGCCTGTTTCATCTCCTTGCGGAAGCCGCCACTCTCGGAGAGATCGTGGACGAGCACGTACTCGGCTCGGCCTTGGCCGTCGAGGTCACCGAACCAGCTGATCCGTGGAGGAAGCGTCTCGTCGTCGTCCGAGTCGTCTGGGAACACCGGCTCTCGCCATTGGGGTGCGAGCTCTAGCGTCGGGAGCTCCGGGGGCCCGAACGACACTGCGTACTCGTCTTCGGTGGTGGCGCCGGGGACGCCAAGAGGAGCCGTAAGAGTCTCGAACCGACCTCCTCCGAGCCCTCTCGCTACCCAGAACGTCCTCCAGCTGGCGGCCGAGAAGCGGAACAGGAGGTCGAAGATGCCGTCTCCGTCGACGTCGGCGACGCTCGGTAGAGGGTACCGGCGAGTCCGGTGGTTGCGATGCTGGAAGCGTGGCTCGGGCAACTGGACGGAGGAGGTCGGTCGATCCGTGGTTCCAAGAGTGGAGCCTGAGTAGATTGCGAGTGCGTGGTCCTGCGGCACGAGGAGGTCCGGTATCCCGTCGCCGGTGACGTCTGCAGTGAGTTCCAGGTCGGGGAGCAAGGCCCGGGTGCCGCTCAAGATGGACCTGACCGGGACGGTCGCAACGAGCTCCACGGTTCGGCCGCTCTCGTCGAGACGCAGGCCTGCGAGTCCCTCGTCGGTCAGCGCAAAGAGCGGCTCTCTTGGCGGGCCGAGTCCGATGGTGATCACGGAGAGATCGAGCGGAAGCGGCTCCAACGCCTCGAAGTCGCCATCGGGCTGCCCGAGGAACACGTGCAGTTCACGGCGGTCTGCCAGGGCGGGCACCACCGTCATCATTTCGACGAGCCCTTCGATCTCGTCCATTTCGACGGACTCTTCGATAGTGAGCTGGTCCCAGGTCGTGTAGGCAATCACGATCGCGAGGTCGGTGATGCCGTCCTCGTTGAGATCAACGGGCTGTATCGAGACCGGGGCGCCTGGCAGAGGAATCTGGGTGAGGTCGAGTGTGATGCGCTCGCGAGCCTGAACAGCGGTTGGCGTGAGCCAGTTCGCGAGCACAGCGGTGAGCAACACCGTGAGCATCGACCAGAGCTGGCTCAGAGAGGCGGCCGGACGTGATGATCGTGGCCCTGGCAGCGGCCGGTTTCGAGCGAGTGGCATCAGCTTGGGTCTTTCGCGTGGGAGGTTCGAGGCGCCGTCAGTGCGGGCCGCTCGCAAGAGCTACGACTCGCTGGCCTGGCGTGTTACTCCACTCGCGACTGTGCAACGTCTCGGGTCGTGGCGTTTGTTCCTCGAGCCCGGGATCTCGAAGTTGTCGAAACCTCCTCGATGTCTTACCGTATATGGTGTATATGAACAGTAGTTCAAGCCTGTTTTTGCACTTGCTGCCAGAGGCGAGTGAGCCGCTTCACGAGCAGATCGGCCGGCAGCTGCGAGCCCTGGTGGCGCGTGGCGAGCTCGACGATGGCGCCCGCCTCCCACCCGTGAGGCAGCTGGCTCGCGAGTACCGGATTCCGCCATCTGCCGTGGGAGCAGCTTACTCGCGGCTGATCGAGGAGGGCTTGCTCCGGGGCGATCCGAGCTCGGAAGTCGTCGTCTGCTCCGTGCCGCCGGAGCGCCGGCGCGAGCTAGTGGAGACGCTACAGATCGAACAGCTCGTTGCCCATGAGCTGGGGCGCCGCGAGCTCGAGCTGGCGCGTGACGTCCAGAGACGACTCCTGCCTCCGTCGAGTGTGTCGGGAGCGGGCTGGCAGGTCGCGGCGCGCTGTCAGCCGGCCCGGGTGGTTGCGGGCGACTTCTACGACGTTTTACGCAGGACGGACGGAAGTGTGGATCTCGTGGTCGCCGACGTTGCCGGCAAAGGCATTGGGGCGAGCCTGATCATGGCCTCGGTCAAGGCGATGCTGCCTTTCGTGACGGCCGAAGGTGATGCTGCCGATGCGCTGATCGAGCTGAATCGCCGGCTCGCCCCCGATCTCGGCCGCGGCGAGTTCGTTGCGCTGGTCCTGGCGAGGTATCGGCCCGCGGAGCGCAAGGTCGAGATCGCCAACGCCGGGGCCCCGGATCCTTACGTGATCGGAGGTGGAGACCCCGCGTGGCCGGTCTCGGTTCCGGGCCCTCGGTTGCCGCTTGGGGTTCGCGACGACGTCGGCTACGTGGCCCGTCTCATCGATCTCGAAGAGGAGAAGAGCCTCGTGATGTTCAGCGACGGACTGCCCGAGGCGCGCAGCGCGACCGGCGAGCCGATCGGCTACTCGGCGCTCGAAAACCTCCTCGCTCGTCTTCCGCCGTCGGCTCCAGAGG
The DNA here is from genome assembly GCA_028285365.1 of Thermoanaerobaculia bacterium. GTDB lineage: Bacteria > Acidobacteriota > Thermoanaerobaculia > Multivoradales > Multivoraceae > JANQPS01. Next base: position 3,393 of record JANQPS010000259.1, read on the forward strand.
CCTGGCTCGACGAGCTGTTCGAGCGCTTGATGGGACGCACCGAAGGATTGCCTGATGACGACTGGACCGCAGCTCTGCTCGTGCCTGGTGGCCGGGACGCGAAGGAAGCGGGAGAAGTGGGAGGTGCGCAGTGATCCTCAACCTCTCCGATCTGTCGGACGAGCCGCTACATGCCCAGATCTCTCGCCAGGTGCGGGCGAAGATCCTCTCGCACGACCTCGACGACGGCGAGGCTCTGCCGTCGATACGGGCCATGGCCAGGCAACAGCGGGTGAGTGTCATCACGGTGCAGCGCGCCTACGACGATCTCGAGCGGGAAGGTCTCGTCCAGTCGCGGCGCGGTAAAGGTTTCTGGGTTGCGGCGATTCCCGAAGGGAGGAAGCAGGAAATGGCGGTCGAGCGATTTGCTGATGCATTGGAGAAGCTCGTTGCCCATGCGGTAGCGGAGGGACTTAGCGACGAAGAGATGCGTCGGATACTCGAGCAGCTGCTAGCGGGGAAGGAGCGCGCATGAACGCACCTCACCAGAAGGGCGCGGCGGTTCGACTGGAGGGAGTCGTCAAGCGCTACCCGGGGTTTCAGCTCGGGCCACTCGATCTCGTCGTCGAGCCCGGGACGGTCATCGCTCTGATCGGTCCCAACGGCGCCGGCAAGACGACGACGCTCAACTGTATTGCCGGGCTCCTCGTGCCGGACGAAGGAGAGGTCAGCGTCTATGGAAGAGACACCGACCCGAATCGCCCGGCATATCGTGCCGACCTGGGCTACGTGGGTGAGGAGAGCGGATTCTTCAAGCGCTGGAGCGTCCGCCGGAACTTCGAGTTTCTGGCCGGGTTCGTGCCGTCCTGGTCTCTCCAGAGGTCGCAGGAGCTTGCCGAGCGCCTCGCCCTGCCCCTCGATCAGCGGGTGGCTGCGTTGTCGCGGGGGAACCTGACCAAGCTGTCGCTCGTGGCGGCGGTGGCTCATGGACCTCGCCTCCTGCTTCTCGACGAGCCGACGGCGGGCCTCGATCCGGTCGTCCGTGCCGAAGTGCTGGACCTGCTCTGGGAGATCACGGAAGACGGAGAGCATGCGGTGCTCTACTCGACACACGTTCTGCAGGACGTGAATCGCCTCGCTGACGAGCTGGTCTTCATACGCAAGGGCCAGGTTGCCGTCCATAGCGGGCGAGAGGCGCTCATCGATGGTTGGCGGAGGATCTCTTTTCGCTCGTCAGAGCCCGATGTCGCCCTCGAAGGCGTCGTCGAGCACCGCCGAGTGGGAGGCGACCATCAGGTCGTCTCGAACGACGCCGCAACGACTCTTGGTCAGCTCGATCGACTCGGTATCGAGCCCACGGGCGTGTCCCGCATGAGTCTCGACGAGATCGCGGTGCTGATACTCAAGGAGGAGCACGATGTGGCGCGTTCTGCGAGCTGAACTGAGCTACTCGAGGCCTTGGTTGCTGGGTGCCTTTGGCATCGCGGTGGGGGTCGCGATTCTGATCACTCTGATCTTTCGTGTCGTCGACGACGCGGAGGCGATACGCAACGCGGTCGGCCTGCGGGCGATGTTCGTGATCATGGGGCCTTTGATCGTGTGTTTCATCGTGCAGGGCTACCGATCGGAAGAGCGCCGGGCGCGACTCCTGCTCGCCGGGCCCATGACGCCTCGACAGATGGCCCTCGTCAACACTCTCCTGCCGGTGGCCTTCTGTCTGGTAGGACTGGCCGCTGGCTCGGTTTCGATCGGTCTCGATCTCGTGTTGGATACGGGAGTGTCGTCATCGACCCTCTATCTGGCGGGCTACGTGGGCAGCTTGCTGTTCATGATGGCCTTCTTGGGCTTGCTGGTTCAGGAATCGGTAGCTGCCTATCGCCAGCAGCGTCGGGCCGGGGCGGGAGTGGGCTGGACGATCTTCGTCCTGGCGGTCCTGGTTCAGGCGGGTCTCAGCGCGGTCTCCGTCATTACCCAGGGGCAGCTGGGCTGGCCGGAACTGTTTGGCGGGAATCTCGTCATCGCTGCCGCAGCCTCATCGGCCAGCGTGATTCTGCATTCGAGGCGGACCGACTTCACGCGTTGAGTCGCAGTCCGTCGCGCTGGGAGCGGTGGAGCCTCGGCTCCATCGGTCAGGAGTGGTGTGCCCGACCGATGAGCTTCCCGCGGCCCGGGTGGACAGGTCGAGGTGAACGAACAACGCGTCCTCGGGGTACTCAATCGAGCTGCCAACGAGACGCACAAACGGGAGATCGGCATGAAGAAGAGTTATGCGACTGTCTTTCCTACCCAGGCCTCGAGCCTGACCGTGACCCTGGCGATCCTGTGTGGAGGATTCGCTGCATCCTCGAGCCCCCTGGAGACCGATTCCGAAACCAGCGTGCGCGAAATCGTCGATGCCTCACTCGAGGCCACGGGGGGCCCCGCCCTGGACGAGGTGAAGAGCGTCAGGCGTGTCGGGTCGATCCATATCGAGAGTGACCTCTTCGGAGTTCTCGATGGCGACTGGGAGATTGCCTTTCGACCCGGATCTGGTGGTTTTCAGCGATCCATCGTGAGCGGGAGTGCGACCACCATCGCCTGGGACGGTACCTCTGGCTGGGAGCAGAGTCCTGCCGGACTTCGAGAGCTCAACGCCGAAGAGATCGTGCTCAACCGTTGGCTCTGGGAGATGAGTTGGCTCCACGCGATGGTTCGAGATCATGACCTGGAGGCCCTCGAGCGGATGCCAGACGTGACGTTGAATGGTGTCCTTCACCACGTCCTGGCTCACACCGATAGCGATGGCATTCGAACGATGGTTTCGATCGACTCCGAATCCGGTCTGGTATCTCGTGTCGAGGGTGCGATCGAGCTCCCGATGGTGGGTTCCAGCAAGGCGGCGACTGACTTCCTCGACTATGCGGACGTGGGCGGCGTCAAGCTGCCTCGAGCCTGGGTCCAGGTGATCGACAATCTGTGGGTCGTAGAGGCGACGTTCGATGAGATCGAACTGGATGTCGACCTCGCGGACTCGCTCTTTGGCCGCCCGAGCGATCGGTGATGTAGGCTGCGTACCTGACCGGCGGTCGGCGCAACAACTCGGCGCCGACCGTAGCTTCCATGCCGAGATCCCCCACTGTGTACCGGCAAAAAGGCAGGCCATGATTCTTGGCTCCCTGACCGGCCCTCGTATCCTCTCCGCGGCGGGTCTTGTCGTCTGGCTCTTGATTGGCGCCACGGCGACCAGCGCACAGAGCGCCCAGGAGGAGCCGACCACGATCGGGATCCTCAAGGATGGCGAATGGCCGGTACTCGATGATCTGCTGGCTCAGATCCAAGCGGAGCTCGAGATCCTCGTCGAGGGTGAGTTCGAGGTCAGGTTCCCGGCCGAAAAGGTCGCTGATGCCGGATGGCAGCTCGAGCTGTTGGGCGAACGATTCGATGATCTGCTCGGTGACGACGCGGTCGACCTGGTCGTGACGCTGGGCCTCGCCTCGTCGCAGCTGGCCCTGAACCAGGATCGCCCGCTGACGAAGCCTGTCGTAGCGCCACTGGTCATCGATGTCGGCACGGGGAATCTACCGAGTGCCGAGCGAGGCAGCGGTGTCGAGAACCTGACCTACGTGTCGATCCCGAACACGCTGAGCGACGAGCTCGCCACCTTTCAGGAGGTGGCTCCGTTCGCGAGGTTGGCTCTGCTGGTCAACGAGGAGTTGGTTCCGGCGATCGGTGCGTTGATCGCCGACACGACGAGCCTCGCCGAAGAAGCTGGCGTCGAGGTGTCGTTCGTGCCCGCCGGAAGGGATGCGCGCAGCGTCGTGGCTGCGTTGCCTGCCGAAGTCGATGCTGCCTACATCTTCCCCTTGCGGCAGACGCCCGAACAGCTCGGGGCCCTCGTCGGCGCGCTCACGGAACGCGGCATCGCGACGTTCTCGGGCCTCGGTCGAGAGCATGTCGAACTGGGCGCGCTCGCGACCATCGCGCCGGAAGACTGGCGCTCGCGGCTCGCCCGTCGAGTGGCCCTCAACATCCAGAGAATCCTGTTGGGGGAAACGCCCGCCGAGATCCCGGTCGCCTACCGCCAGGGCCGACGGCTCCTACTGAACATGGAGACCTTGAGGCGATTGGATGCGTCCCCACGCTGGGAGGTACTGCTGGAGGCTGAGCGGCTGTTCGACGAACGCGCCGATCTGCCGCTGCTGGATCTGGCCTCTGCAGTGGGTCGCGCGGTAGAGAGCAATCTGGATCTGGCGGCGGAGAGGTTGGGCGTTGCCGCGGGGAGCGCGCAGGTCGAGCAAGCCCGCGGCCAGTTCCTTCCCAGTCTCGAGCTCAGCCTGACGGGCCTGGAGATCGACAGCGAGTCGGCAGCGGCGAGCTTCGGCAGTCAGCCGAAGCGCAGCTGGGACGGAGGGTTGTCGCTGTCTCAGGTGATCTACTCGGAAGGCGTGCTCGGCAACCTCGCCATCGAACGCTTGCTTCAGCTGGGTCGGGAGGCGTTCCTCGAGCAGCTGCAACTCGACATCGCGCTCGACAGCTCGACGGCCTACCTCAATCTTCTGCGTGCTCGCAACCTCGTGCGAGTGCAGCGCAACAACCTGCGGCTCACTCGTGCCAACCTCGATCTGGCAGAGATGCGACGTGATGTCGGAGCTGCTTCCTACAGCGAGATCCTCAGGTGGCGCAGTCAGATCGCCTCGGACCGTCAGAGTCTCGTGACGGCCGAGTCGAACGTCCAGGCGGCGATCATCGCGCTCAACCAGCTCCTGCATCTGCCTCTCGAGGAGGAGTTTCGTCTGGAGGATGTCACCCTGGATGACGAGACCTTGACGCCAGGGCAAGACCAGTTTCGAGGCTACATCGAGACCCCGAAACACTATGCGACGCTGCGTGAGTTCACCGTTGCTCGGGCTCTGAAGCGGGCTCCTGAGCTGGTTCGCCTGGACTCGTCGGTGTCCGCACAGAGGCGGGTTCTGCGCATCGCTCGGCGCGCCTTCTGGATGCCGGATGTGGCGGCTCAAGCGTCTCTGGAAGATCGTCTCGACGAGTCGGGCGTCGGTAGCGAGATCGACAGCCCTGCCGACGACTCGAGCTGGAGTGTGGCGCTGTCGGCGAGGCTGACGTTGCTGGGCGGTGGCCGCAGGGCGGCGGTGCTGGCAGCCGAACACGAGTTGGAAGAGCTCATCCAGCTGCGGGCGTCGACGGCGGAGAAGATCGAGCAGGGAGTGCGCAGCTCCATGGTCGCCACGCGCGCATCTTTCACCAATGTGACGCTGGCTCAGGAGGCGGCGAGCGCCGCCGCCGAAAACCTGGAGCTCGTCCAGGATGCCTACGCCCGCGGAGTCGTCGGGGTCCTGGAACTGCTCGATGCTCAGAGTGCGTCGCTGCAGGCCGAGATCGGGGCCACCGATGCCGTCCACGATTTCTTCATCGACTTGATGACCTTGCAGAGAGTTTCGAACCGCTTCGACTTCTTCGTCGACGGGGCGGCGCGATCGGCCTGGTACGCGGAGCTCGAGGAGTACTTCGCGGAACGTGGCGTCGAGCCCTGGAGACCAAGATGAGCTGGCCAAGATGAGCAGGCCAAAGATGAGCTGGCCAAGATGAGCTGGATCGACAGTCTGATCGATTCTCGGACGAGCGCAGCAGGCGACGCAGAAGAGTGGAGAGGCGCATGACACAACCGAAGACTGACGTGACCCCCAGTCGCTCCTCAGTGGTGACTTTGGCGATCCTGGCGCTCGCCAGCGTGTGGAGCGGATGTCAGGAACCAGTCGAGGAGGCGCCGGCCCCGCTGCGCCCGGTTCGCTCGGCGGTCGCGCAGCCAGCCGGTGCCGGCGTGATCACGGCCATTGCTGGTGTGACTCAGGCCAGTGCAGAATCGCGGCTGAGTTTTCGCGTGAGTGGAAGCCTGCTGAGCCTCGAGGTGGCGGTTGGCCAGCGCGTCGCGCGGGGCGCCGTCCTCGCGACGCTCGACCCCGCAGACCTCGAGATCCAGGTCGAGCAGACCGAAGCTTCGCTCGCGCAGGTCATCGCCCTCGAGCGGCAGAGTCGAGCCGAGTTCGACCGTGTGAGGGCTCTCTACGAGAACAACAACGCATCCAAGAGCGACCTGGACGCGGCCCGGGCTGCTTCCGAATCGGCCACTGCTCAGGACGAGGCGGCTCGCAAGACGCTCGAGCAGGCACAGCGCCAGCTCGGTTATTCGACTCTCGTCGCACCGACGTCGGGTGCGGTGGTCAGTGTCGATGCGGAAGAGAACGAAACCGTCTCTGCAGGTCAAACGATCGTCGTGCTGGCATCTGGTGCTCAGCCAGAGATCGAGTTGGCCGTGTCGGAAGTCACGATCCCCTACTTGTCGGTCGGCGATTCGGTCGACGTCGAGATCTCAGCGGCGGCTCCAGGTCGGCTCGAGGGAACCGTGTCCGAAGTCGGCGTTGCCGCAAGCCCCGGGGCGTCGACGTTTCCGGCCATCGTGCGACTCGATGATGCACCGCCCACGGTGCGATCGGGCATGGCCGCGGAAGTGTACGTCACCGTGAACCGCAGTGAAGAAGGTGTGGTGGTGCCGTTCGTGGCGGTCGGCGAGGATGCTCGGGGTCGGTTCGTCTTTGTCGTCGAGGAGCAGGATGCGAACGTCGCCGTGGTCGAGAGGCGGGGGGTCGAGGTAGCCGACATCCACGCGGGCGGCATCGTGATCACCGCGGGTCTCGAGGCCGGGGAGCGTGTGGTGACAGCGGGAACGAGACGCCTGGTTTCCGGCATGCGAGTCAAGAATGACTTTGCGAACTCGTAGGCGTATTCTCCGTGGTTCTCTCTCTGATCCTCTTCGCGGTCCTGTTGGTCGTCACCGTGAATCTCGACGAACGAGCGAATCGTCGGACGATATACCGGCTGAGTCGGGCGGGCGGAGCTGAGTCGTGGACCTGACCCGCTTCGCCATCGAGAAGAACCGCGTCACGCTGGTGTTCGTGCTGGTGCTGGCGGCGGGTGGCCTGAGCTCCTACATGGGCATGCCCAAGGCCGAAGATCCCGGGTTCCTCATTCGGACGGCGGTCGTCGTGACCGAGTTTCGCGGCGCCAGCCCGCAACGAGTCGAGCAGCTCGTGACCGACAAGCTCGAAAAGGCCATCCAGGAGATGCCCGAAATCGACTCGATCGAGTCGACGTCGAAGAATGGCGTGTCGCTGATCAACGTCAACATCCAGGAGAGCTACACCGAGCTCCAACCGATCTGGGACCGGCTCCGACGCAAGGTCGAGCGGACCCAGGGTGAACTGCCGGAGGGCATCTCGTCGCGGGTGGACGACGAGTTTGGTGACGTCTTCGGCACGGTCGTCTCACTCACGGGTGACGGCTACACCGACGCCGAGCTCAGAGACGTCGCAGACTTCGTTCGCGACGAGCTGCTCCTGATCCCGGGCGCCGCCAAGGTAGAGATCTACGGAGCGCAGGATGAGCGTGTTTACGTCGAGTACGACAACGCCCGACTCGTCGAGCTCGGGCTCTCGGCGGGCATGCTGCGCTCGATCTTGTCCTCGCGCAACATCATCAATCCTGGTGGCAGCGTTCGCGACGAGTACGAGACGATCGTCATCGAGCCCACCGGCAACTTCGAGTCGGTCGACGAAGTCGCATCGACGTTGATTCCACTGCCCGACGGTGCGCTCCTGCCGCTGCGCGAGATGGCTACCATCAGGCGCGGCTACGAGGACCCGGCGCGCACGCGGACCCACATCAACGGTGAGCGTGGCATGGCACTCGCAGTGTCTCTTCGGGATGGCGGCAACATCCTCACGTTGGGGCCCGAGGTGC
>JANQPS010000266.1 GCA_028285365.1 Thermoanaerobaculia bacterium
CACCCTGATCGAGCCCTGGGCCTCCTCGTCTTTTGCATGTGGCTCGGCCGGCCACGCGATCTCGACTTCTGGTTCGACGCAGGGCAGTGGATCTTCCCCGAGTGTTACGCGGAGGTCACGGAGGGCATGACATCGCAAGAGATCGAGGACCCCGCAGGGACTCTGTACTCTCGCATCCTCGGCGACGATTCGGTTCTCGCCAGCGATGCGGCCAAGCGTCTTCACGACTACGAACAGATCATGATGCATCTCCATCCTCCCGTAGTCAGTGCTCCGGGCTACGACACCGATGTCTTCAGCCGCGTCTTTGCCCACTACATGACAAACGACTGCTTCTTGCGTCCGAACCAGCTGATCGAAGAGGCTTCGCGTCTGGCGGACGTGCCGACGACGATTGTCCAGGGCCGCTTCGACATGTGCACGCCGCCCAAGATTGCCTTCGAGTTCAAGGAAGCGGTGCCGCACGCCGATCTGCGCATCGTCGACAACGCGAGTCACATGCCGACCGAGCGCAACTTTCTGCGCGAGATCGTCAGGGCTGGGGAAGACCTCTACCGGGTGCTAGGTCGTGAGGTCTGACTGCCAGTCCGAAGGAGAACCGTCATGAAGAAACAGCCCCTCACCCAGGATCAGGTGTTCGAGTCCACCCATGTATTGCAGGGTGTCCTCTCGCCAGACGTCCGCACGGCGGTCTACGAGCTCTCCGAGACGATCCGTGGCAAAGACCCCGGTGAGGATCGCCAGTGCGTTTCGCTGTGGCAGGTCAGCACGACCGGAGGACGTGCCCGTCGACTGACGAGCCGGGGTGTCGACGCGACGTCGCCTCAGTTCACAGCGGACGGCAAGGCGGTGTTCTTCCTGAGCGCGCGGGATGCGTCCAGCAAGGTGCAGCAGGTCCATCGTCTGCCGCTGGATGGCGGGGAAGCCCAGCAGGTGACCGAGCTCGAGCAGGGCGTCACGATGTTCGCGCTGTCTCCCGATGGTCGGAGTTTCGCCTTCGCGGCGATGGAGGAGCTGCCGCAACCGCTGGGCCCCGATCAGCACGTGCGCATCGACCGGCTCAACTACCGCTTCGATCCCGTACCGGGCTACATCCAGGACGTGTCTCAGGCGGTGTACGTTGCGCGGGTGTCGGCGGGAGGTCGTCTGGTCGGCAAACCCAAAGCCCTGACTGAGCACGACGGAATCGTGTCTGCTCTCGCCTGGTCGCCGGACGGCGAGGAGATCGCTTTCGTGCGCAATGTCAAAAAGGCAAGCAGCGTGTTCGGGATGCTCGGTGATCTCTGTGTGGTCGACAGGGCGGGCAAGACCGACACTCTGGTTTCCGAGGGTTTGGTGCAAATGCCTTTCTGGACCCGGGACGGCAAGATGCTCGGCTACTGTGCGCCACCGAACAACGACCTGTCTCGTCAGGGGCAGCTCTGGCTGACCCCACGTAAGGTCGGTAAGAAGGGCGCTAGCGATCCCGAAAGCCGCAGCGCCGACCTGGGCGTACCGGTTCCCGGGTTCTTCCAGATGAACAGCCCCTCGGCGCGCTCAGCCGGGTCCGTGAAGTTGAGCGACGACGGCTCGCGTGCGTACGTCATGGCCGGCGCGGGTGGGGAAGGACGCATCGTGGAGATCGCTCTCTCTGGGACCGAACGGTGTGATGCCGTCGTGAGCGGACAGCGCATCTGCAGAGTGCTCGACCGAGTGGGTCAGCAACTGTTGTTCAACGCGCAGGACTGCCTGACGCCGTCGGAGCTCTTCCTGCTCGATCTCGAGACTGGCGAGGAGAAGGCGCTCACGAGCCACAACGAGACCTGGCAGTCGAAGGTGAGCTGGCCGAAGGTCGAGCGCGTGAGCGTCCCGACGCCCGGGGGGGCCGAGATCGAAGGCTGGGTGCTGGTACCTACCGGGAAGCGTCGACCCCACAAGACCATCCTCTACATCCACGGTGGCCCGCACGCTGCGTTCGGCTGCTCGTTCAACGAAGACATGCACGAGCTGGCCGGCGCCGGCTACGCGGTGGTGTTTGCCAATCCCAGAGGTTCCGTTGGCTACGGAGACGACTTCGCGTCAGCAATCCTCGGATGCTGGGGGAAGCCCGAGCAGGAGGACTTCGACGCTCTGCTCGACGAGCTGGTCGAGCGCAAGCTGGTTCATCCGCGCAAGATCGGCGTGACTGGAGTCTCGGGTGGGGGACACCTCTCGGCATGGCTCATCGGGCAGACGGATCGGTTTGCGGCCGCGGTTCCGGAGCAGGGTGTCTACAACATGTTCTCGATGTACGGCGTCTCCGACGCGGGGCCCGCCCTCATCAGTTTGGAGATGGGAGGAGCCCCGCACGAGTGTCCGGAGACCTACTGGGAACTGTCGCCAGTGGCGCACGCTCACAAGTGCACGACGCCGACGCTCCTCATCCAGGGTGAGCAGGACATCCGGTGTCCGATGGAGCAGGCAGAGCAGTTGTTTGCCGTACTCAAGCTCAACGGCTGCGAGGTCGAGTTCCTGCGCTTGCAGAACTGCAATCACGGACTCGAGCTGATGGGACCGCCGCCGCTCCGGCGCTACCGCATGGACGCGATGAAGGAGTGGTTCGCTCGGTACGTGTAGAGCGCGCATCGTCGTTGATGCGATTTGTCGGTCGACGAACTGAAGTGACGTAGGTCGGAGAGGTCCTTCGGCCTGAGCACCTCGCGTCGCGAGTTGCCGTCCTCTGGACGACGAGGGGATGGTGTGACTGGGCCGCGACGTACGTCCCTTGCCTGCCGTCGTTCAGAGCGGAGCCTGAAAGGCAGGAGCGAAGAGCCTCCTTGCTTACTTGCCGTTAACGAGGAGACGGCACCCGGAGAGGTCCTTCGGCCTGAGCACCTCGCGTTGCGAGTTGCCGTCCTCTGGACGACGAGGGGGTGGTGTGACTGGGCCGCGACGTACGTCCCTTGCCTGCCGTCGTTCAGAGCGGAGCCCAAAGGGCGGAGCGAAGAACCTCTCTGCTGTCCGTAGTTGTCCCCGACTCAGACTGGGTATACGATCGTATACCGATTGGCGAAACCAGCAAGAGTGAACGCGAGCTCGAAAACGAGGAGTGACCGCAAGGGGACGTGGCTTGACCGTGTCTGCTTCTCACCAGCAAGGAGTGACTCATGCACCGTTTCAGAGTCGTCGTTTCGATCCCTGGTCTCATCCTTGGCGCGTTTCTGGTGATGGCTTGCGCGTCTGAGCCGCCCCGGCTGCAGCTGCCAGAGCCTTCGGGCCCCCACGCCATCGGAGTCGTGGACTTCGAGCTCGTGGACGAGTCGCGGACCGAAGGATTCGGATCAGAGCAAGCACGCCGAATCCCAGTGCGCGCCTGGTTTCCGGCATCGTCGGTCAGTGGTGAGCCGCGGCCTTATGCCAAACCAGCCGAGATGGAACATCAGATTCGTGCGTTCTACAACGGAGTGGTCGCGCTGGGCGACTCGGTCGTCGAGGCTTTCGATGTCCCGACACACGCCTACGAGGAGGCGACACCGATCGAGTCGGGCCCGCTCCCGACGGTGATCTTCTCGCACGGCGGCTTCGCCTATCTGCAGACCAACACGGCCCTCATGGAGCACCTGGCGAGTCACGGCTACCTGGTCCTTTCGATCTCGCACCCGTATCTTTCGATTGCAACGCTGCACGAGAACGGCGACGTCGTGGCGATGCATCCGGATCCGTTCGAAGGCATGATGGCGTCCGCCACGGACCAGGACTACCTCGACGCCTTCGTTTCGCAGGATCCAGGGGTGCGGCTCGAGGCTCATTTGCGCAACAACGCAACCGCGGTGCTCGCGCCGCACTTCCTCGTTTGGCAGGAGGACTTTCTGCACGTCGTGGATCGTCTGGAGTCGGGCGACCTACCGGAGTCCGCGACGGCGATCACGCCGCTGGTCGACTCGAACAGGCTCGGGGCGTTCGGGATGTCGTTTGGTGCCAGCGGCTCCGCGGCGGCTCACAAGGATGCTCGGCTGAAGGCTGCGGTGAATCTCGACGGCGGAGTCTTCGACTCGGCGCTCTACGACGTCGAGCCCACGACGCCGATTCTCGTCATGCACAGTGATTTCGAGAATCTGGTGCCCGGGCAATCCGGGTATCCGTTCTCGGAGTTCGTCTACGAGCCGCTCGGCGAGATCGGCACGAGTCCGCAGATCGTGCGCGTGGTCACTACCGGGTCGACGCACATCGGCTACACCGATGCCTGTCTTCTGCCACGCGAGCTCGCGACCGACAACCCCGCATTGGCCGCCTCTCTGGGATCCATCGATGGCGAGCGGATGGCCGCGGTCATGAACGACTTCGTCAAACGCTTCTTCGACCTCAATCTGGTGGGGGAAGGCCCCGGGCTCGACGAGACGTTTCGTGCTCAGTATCCGGAAGTGGTCGACGTCGACGTGAGTGCGGTGCGCACGTGGGCGGCGACGGATCCCAAGCCGCGTTTCATGTCGTACACCCACGTTTTCGTGATGAATCGTCTCCTGGCGGCGAACGACGAGTCGAAGTCTGCTGCGGCAGCTCTCGATCGCAGCTACGTGATGGCGTACGAGCTCACGAACGGCCCTGACGGCGAGACAGTCTGGTGGCATCTGCGCTTCGATCCGCAGTCGGGGATGTCGTTCTCACTTGCCGCGCCCGAGAGCGCCGACGTCACCTTCAAGGCCGACTACACCGCGACCATCGATGCGATGAAAGCGCTGCGCGATGGTGAGGGTGGCGCTCCGGAGTTCGACGTCAGCGGCGACGAGGGCGTCCTGGAGGCGACGGCCGAGGCGTTTGCGGCTGGTCAACGCGCTGCGACCGTGCCGACCTTGTTTCCGGGCGACGAAGGCTACTGAGTAACGGCCGGCGCATTCTGGCGAGGCTGCATGCGGCCAATCGATCGGAGCGTGCGATCATCGCGCGCCTTACCCGGACACCTGACACGACTCTTTCGGATGACAAAAACGTGGCCAAGCAGCAGGTTGCGGAGTATCTGGCCTTCGTGATGAAAGCGACGGGACTCCGTGTGCCCACGTCCGTCGATCGAGTGGAGTGATTGTGATGCTTGAGATCAAGAACCTGACCAAGACCTACGCGGGTGACGTCAAGGCGCTCGACGACGTTTCGCTCGATATCCCGCCCGGAATGTTCGGTCTGCTCGGGCCCAACGGCGCGGGCAAGTCGACCCTCATGCGCACGGTGGCCACCCTGCAGTTGCCGGATTCGGGCACGATCCAGTTCGGCGATGTCGATGTGCTGGCCGAGCCGGCGGGGCTGCGCTCGAAGCTGGGCTACCTGCCGCAGGACTTTGGCGTGTATCCGGGAGTTTCGGCTTGGGACCTGCTGTCGCACTTCGCCACTCTCAAGGGCGTGCCGAAGGCCAGGTTGCAGGAGACCGTTTCCGACATGCTCGAGCTGGTCCACCTCTTCGACAAGCGTCACAAGGCCGTGAGTACGTACTCGGGAGGCATGCTCCAGCGTTTTGGGATTGCGCAAGCCTTGCTCGGCGATCCGACCCTCATCATCGTCGACGAACCGACGGCTGGGCTCGATCCGACCGAGCGGCATCGTTTCAACAATCTGCTGGCCGAGATCGGCGAGAACGTGGTGGTGATCCTGTCCACTCACATCGTCGATGATGTCGCCGATCTCTGTCCGCTGATGGCGGTCATGAAGAGCGGCAAGATCGCAGCGCAGGGAGAGACGAAGGAGCTGCGCTCTGCGCTCGACGGCAAGGTCTGGCGTCGGGAACTGGCCAAGAGCGAGCTCGATGCCACGACCCGTGACCATCAGGTCCTGCTCACCCGCTTCGTCGGTGGCGTACCCGTGGTCGATGTGTTTGCCGACGAACAGCCCCGGGACTTCGAGTTGGCCGAGCCGGAGTTCGAGCATCTCTACTTCTCGATCGTCGGTGCGGAGGTTTGAGATGACGCTCAGTATCGCCCGCTACGAGCTCTGGCGACTGCTGCGCTCGAAGCAGTTCTGGTTCACAGCGACGGTCTTCGGCACCCTGGGGTTCGTGATGATGAACTACTCCGGGGCTCTGCTCGGAGGCGGCAACATCAGTGTCAACTCGCCGCACAACATTCAGCTGTTCACGGCCGCTCTCACGTTGTTCGGGATCTTCCTCGTCGCGTCGATGGTGGCTCCGGCGGTGACTCGGGACTTCGAGCTCGACATTTGGCAGGTCGTGTTCTCGTATCCGATCTCGTGGCGTCAGTACGTGGCGGGGAAGTTCATGGGCAGCCTGGTGGCGGCCTGGATCGCCTTTGCGTTCGTCATCGCCGGTTTCGTCGCGGGCGCGCATGGACCGTTGGTCAGGGAAACGGTCCGGATCAACCCTTTCGACCTGTGGCACTACGCCTACCCGTTCCTGGTCTTTGGTCTGGTCAACCTATTTGTCATGGGTGCGCTCCTGTTTGCGCTCGCCACGCTGAGTCGCCGGGTGATCTGGGCCTATGTGGGCTCGCTCCTGTTGTTCATCCTTTGGAGTGTGTCGTACGAGATCCTGAACGACGAGCGGTTCGAACCGTGGGTCTGGGTCTTCGATGCCATGGGTTATTCGAGCTATGAGCTCGTGATTCGGTACTGGACACCTTTCGAGCTCGACACCAGACTCATTCCGCTGAGAGGTGACTTTCTGTTGAACCGCGCCTTCTGGGTGCTGGTGGGCGGACTCCTCGTGGCATTGACCGTCTGGCGATTCGATCCCTACCCGCGGAGCCAGAGAGGACGAGGGTCCGATCGCGAGAGCGCGATTCGGCGAAACGTCCGGCACATTCCAGTCACCCCGCAAGTGCTGACCTCAGCGACTCCGCTTCGACAGTTCCGACTGCGCGCCCGCTTCGAAGTGCTGCGAGTCATGCGCTCGGTCCCCTTCCTGCTCCTCGTCGTCTTCGCGATATGGAACACGATTGCGATTGCCCGAATGATCGACCCGGTCTTCGGATCGCCGCCGCTGCCGCTGACCCGGGTGCTGATCAACGCTCTGGGCCAGAGCTTCTGGCTGTTCGTAACGATCATCGTGGTCTTCTACGCAGCGGAGCTCGTGTGGCGCGAGCGCCAATCGAGAGTGGATCAGATCGTCGACTCCTTGCCGGTACCAAGCTGGGTCTTCTTTGGCTCCAAGCTCGCGGCGATGTGGGGCGTCATTGGCGTTGTCGTGCTGGCCTGTGCGGCGGCGCTCGTCGCCATTCAGCTCGCCTCGGGGACGCCGGTGGTCTGGAGCTTGTACGTCAGCGAGCTGGCCTTCAGGGCTCTTCCGTTCTTGTGGATAGGGGTCCTGGCGTTCTTTTTCCAGGTGCTGTCGCCGAACAAGTTCCTGGGCATGCTGTTCATGTTGATCTACCTGGGACTCTCGCTCGCCGGATCGACCATCTTCGACACCGCGAACTTCCTGGTCTTTGGCACTCACCCGTCGACCGATGTCTCCGGCCTCGCGAGCCAGACGATGCGTCGCCTCGAGGCGCTCGAATACGATGCCTACTGGGCCGCCCTGTGTTTGGTCCTGGCGGTGCTGTGCCAGGTCCTGTGGCGCCGTGGAACCGACGAGGGGCTCGGCCAGCGCCTCCGAGTGGCCAGACAGGGGGCCGGCCGGCTAGCGCTCGGGACGGCTCTCGCCGGTCTGGTGGCGTTCGTGGGTATCGGTTTTGCGCTCCATCGCGAAGACGTCACCAACAATCCGATCCCCCCGAGCGAAAACCGCGAAGAAGCGTGGCAGGTGCGCTACGAAGAGGTGATGAGGCCCCTCGAGAACCTGCCGACTCCTGTCATTACGAGTGTGAAGCTCGACTTCGACACCTACATCGAAACCCTCTCCGCCGAGAGCCGAGGACAGATCGTTCTCGAGAATCGTCACGACGCCCCTTTCGAGGACGTCATGGTCGGAGTGCCGATGATCGCGCGAGTGAATCGTCTCGCCGTAGAGGGTGCGGAGGTCGCCGAGGAGTTCCCTGAGATCGGATTCACGCGCCATCGCTTCGAGCCTCCGATGGCGCCTGGCGAGATTCGCCGAGTCGACTACGACCTGGAGCTCGACTTCAGCAACTATCCGGGAGGGCAAGCGAACGGACGTTTGGAGACGAGTGGCACGGCCATGTATCTGTTCGAAGTGATCCCCGATCTTTTCGGCTACAACGTGATCAACGCGCTGTCGGATCCGAACAAGCGCAGGCAGTACGGACTTCCCGAGAATCGAGCCGAGATCGCCGCTCCCGACGAGGAGTGGGGACGCCGCTTCAACGCCCTGTTCGGCGTCAGCAACACCATCGACTTCGAGGGTACGTACGGTGTCGATCTCGGGCAGACGGCGTTTCTCGGTGGCGAGCTCACGAGAACCTGGGAAGAAGGGGAGCGTGCCTACTTCCACTACAAGTCGAAGGCTCCGATCTCGCTGGCGCTCACCGTGCAGCAAGGCGAATACACGACCTTGCGTGACACCGTCGACGGGGTGGCGCTCGCCCTACATCATCATCCAGCGGACGATTATCACGCGCAGACGTTCATGGAGCACTTCAAGGCGTCCGTGCCCTACTACTCCAGGGAGTTCGGTCGCTATCCGTACGAGGAGTTCCGAATCATCCAGAAGGCGGGCGGCATCGGCGCCAACTCCAACTCGGGTCAGCTCACGTTCGGGGAGTTTGCCGGCTTTGTGAGCAACCTCAGCAAAGACACCTCGGTCGACTGGGGAACGCACGTCATCGGACACGAGGCCGGCCACAACTGGTGGGGAATCATGGTGACGTCAGCCAAGGCCGAAGGCGCCTTCATGTTGCAGGAGACACTGGCTCAGTACGCGGGCATGATCCTCCTCGAGAAGAGTTATGGCCGAGGCATGGTCGGACGCTTCCTGCGTCACTCCCTCAAGCAGTACCACACGGACCGCAACGCCTCTAACTTCGAGGAGGTGCCGCTCTACCGCTCTCGGCAGGAGACCGACTACGTGCACTACTGGAAGGGAGCACCAATCATCTACGGGATCAAGGAGATGATCGGCGAAGCCGCCATGAACCAGGCGCTTGCCGACTACTTTTCGGATTGGGCCTTTTCGGTGGGCCGGTACCCGACGTCGCTCGACCTGCTAGCCCATCTCAGGGCGCAGACCCCCGCGGAGTACCAGGACACGATCTCCGATGGCTTCCAGCGCATCCTGATGCACGATCTCAGCGTGACCGAGGTAGAGGTCGCGCCTGAGGGCAATCGCTTCCGTGTCGACGCGACGCTGCGGACGCGCAAGCTCGAGCGGACTCCTGAAGGCGACGAGACTCCTGTAGCGATCAACGAACCGCTCCAGGTCGTGGTGGTCGACGACGAGATCAACCGCAGCGATCGCTACAACGCCGCAATCCTCGCCGAGCGGCGCCTCTGGGTGGACGAAGAGCAGAGTGTCGTGACGTTCTACGTCGACGAGGAGCCGACCGCGGTCATCGTCGATCCGTACCACAATTTCATCGAGCGCAACGTCGACGACAACGTCAGGCGTTTCGAGTAGGTCACCTCGAGAAGGTCCATGGAGTCGAAGATGAAGCACATCTCTCTTGGCGCGTCTATTAGCGCGTCTCTTGGCGCGGTTTCGAGCATAGTCCTGGCAGCCTTTACCTCGCCGCTGTTGGCGGGTTCCGCAAACGCAAACGGTCCGTCGCCTGAGGAGCTCCTGGCGCGCTACGAGCGCGCCGCCGAGATCCAGAACTACGAGAACAACCGGTGGGTGCTCAACGAGAGCGTCTTCCCGGTGTGGATCGGCGAGAACAGCGAGAACAATGTCTTCTGGTATCAACGCCAGACTGAAGCTGGCCATCGCTACGTGCTCGTCGATGCTGACGCCCGCTCGAAACGCGAGGCGTTCGACCATGTTGCCCTGGCCGACGCGCTGAAGGAGGCAGCCGGGGTTGACGCGTCGCCGGACCGCCTCCATCTGGCCGGCCTGACCTTCGACCTCGAAGGCCAGACCGCGGAGTTCGGAGCGTTCACCAAACAGTGGCGCTACGACATCGTCAATGGCGAGCTCGAACAGCTCGACGCCAACCCCAGGACCGATCCGACGCTGCTGATCTCGCCTGACGGCAAGCGCGCGGTGTTTGTGCGCGAGTTCAACGTGTGGGTGCGTGACCTCGACTCGCTCGAAGAGAGGCAGCTGACGAGTGACGGTGAGCGCTACTACGCCTACGGTGCCGTGCCCGACGCCACCGGCCGTCCGGCCATCAAGCCCGAGGCTGTGTGGTCACCGGACTCGAAGAAGGTGTTCATCACTCAGACCGACGATCGGCAGGTCGGGGACCTCCAGGTCATGGACTTTGCGCCGGCTGACGGCAGCGTCAGGCCCAGGGTGATCAACTACAAGACGGCGCTTCCCGGCGACGAGCACGTCACCGGCTTTCGGATGACGGTCATCGACACCGACAGTGGCAAGCAGGTCGCGGCGCGTTACCCCAACGTCCTGGCGACGAGAATGAACGACACTCCCTTTGGTGGCAATCGCGCCTGGTGGGACAGCGACATAGACAGCCAGCGAGCGTGGTTCGTGGATATCGAGCGCGGCGAGAAGACCGTGCACGTCGTCGAGATGAACACGGCGACGGGTGCAACGCGCAAGGTCTTCACTGAGACGACCGAGAACGGCTACCTGGAGCTCGGTAGCAACGTCTACACGCGCGCCTTCTTGGTGCCTCTGCCGGAGAGCAACGAGCTCGTCTGGTACTCGGAGCGCTCCGGGTGGGCACACCTCTACCTCTACGATCTCGACACCGGAGAGCTCGTGCGGCAGCTGACTGCCGGCGACTGGCTCGTGCGAGACGTCCTGGGAGTCGATCACGGTGAGCGCCAGCTCTTCTACTCGTACGCCAACAAAGAGCCAGACAAGAATCCGTACTACCGCCACATTGCCAAGGTCGACCTCGACGACGGCACGATCGCGGAGTTGAGCTCGAGTGATGCCGATCACTTCGTTTCGAATGCCGGCGACTTTGGAGCGTTCGGTCACAGCTTCGTCAGCGGACTCGACATCAGTCGACTCGAGGGTTTGAGTCCTACGGCCGACTTCTACGTCGAGACGATTCGGGGAGTCG